>JAZUHQ010000036.1:0-3166 GCA_045641805.1 Lachnospiraceae bacterium | reverse complement strand
ATGCTGGAGGATCTGCAGCATGAGATGGGGCTGACCTACCTCTTCGTTTCCCATGACCTTTCCATGGTAAGACATATCTCCGACCGTATCGGTGTTATGTACCTTGGCAGTATGGTGGAGATCGCTGAGTGTGATGAGCTGTATGACCATCCTTGTCATCCATATACAAAGGCACTCTTATCGGCTATTCCAATCGCAGACCCTGAGATTGCAAGAAGTACTCAGAGACAGATCATCGAAGGGGATCTGCCAAGCCCACTGCATATCCCATCCGGATGCCGTTTCCGCACCCGCTGCCCATATGCGACGGACCTGTGTGCACAGGAAAGCCCTAAGCTGAAAGAGGTGGCACCTGGTCATCAGGTTGCATGTCATATGGTCTAGGAAGATGATTTTATCTACACTTTGCTATATGGAAGATGCGACCCGGTACCTCATGCTGCATCGTATCAAAAAAGAAAAAGATATCAATAAGGACAAATGGATCGGTGTGGGTGGTAAGTTCGAGGATAAGGAAAGTCCGGAAGACTGCCTCCTGCGTGAAGTAAGAGAGGAGACGGGGCTGACCCTGACCTCTTACCGCTTCAGAGGTATCGTGACCTTTGTCACTGATCGATATGAAACAGAGTACATGCATCTCTACACGGCAGATGCCTGGGAAGGTGAGATGATCACCTGCGATGAAGGCAATCTGGACTGGATCGACAAAAAGGCGGTCTATGATCTGGAGCTGTGGGAAGGGGATAAGATCTTTTTCCATCTGCTTGAACAGAACGCACCTTTCTTTTCACTCAAACTGGAGTATATGGGGGATGACCTGGTGGCTTATGCACTCAATGGCCAGACCCACAGACAGTGCGATCTGGATGTCAGTCTGTATGAAGACTTTGTTAAAAATTATAGGTAACAGAAAGACCTTCCGTGCAAGCGGAAGGTCTTAATTGTAGGCGGACTCTTGACAAGTGCTGCGGTTGCTTAATATAATGGAGAACGACTCTTTAGGTGAAAATCCTTTGTTTGTAAGGCTTTTCGGTGTTTTGGATTAAGGAGTATTGTGTGGTAATACTGATTACATTACTATTAGGTTTATTTTTCCTGGTCGGTGCGATGATCATCAAGTTCTCCAACCAGAAAGAGATGGTGGAACACCTCTCTGTGGCAATGGCATTTGGTGCAATGGTAGCGCTGGCCGTTTTCGATCTGATTCCTGAAATCATGGAATCATATGGACTGGCAAAAATCTGGATCGCAGCTATTGGTGTGATTCTTGGTATCGGCTTTTTAAAGGTACTGGATCATTTCATTCCTGAACATAATGACGATGATGAGGAAGAGACAGAAGAGAATCTGGTGCACATCGGTCTGATCACAGCGGTTGCCATTGTTCTTCACAACATTGTTGAAGGTATGACTGTTTACAGTATGGCTTTTTCATCCTATGGAGCCAGCCTTTCACTTGGCATTGGTATCGGTCTTCACAACGTGCCGATGGGTATGCTGATCTATGCGACACTTCAGAAGGAGCCACGTTTTAAGAAATATATGGTCTTTGGTGCCGCCGGATTATCTACCTGTGTGGGTGGCCTGCTGATGAAGTTCATCAGTGGTTCCCTGACAGAAGGTGTGATCAGTTTCCTGATCAGTATTGCGCTGGGTATGGTCATCTATATCACGATATTTGAGTTAATGCCATCTGTCAGACACGCAAAAGATACAAAGCTTGCATCTCTGGGTGCTGCAACAGGACTTGTCATTGTGATGATGAGCATGTTACTTGAATAAGAAGAGTATAAAAAAAGAAGCATTTCGTTGAATGCTTCTTTTTTTGTTTCAGACACGGAGTGAATGATCCTGGTCGCAGGCTTTCATGATAGCGTCAGGGAATAATTTATAAGCTTCGCCGTAAACGGTGGCGATACCGTCTTTGATGAGTACATAGCTCCCGTCACAGAGGGCCAGGAATTTATGACCGTAGCTGTCGAGACAGGTGATTCCTCTGAAGAGTGGCTTGCCGTCTTTGTAGGAATCCTTGATCATCTGGTAGTGAGGCAGGATGTTGATATCCGTCAGGCCAAGACCCTTGATCCAGCGTTTATAGTTGGGATCCAGCGATTCACCGGGGAGTTCCGGCTGGGAGTAGACATCATCCGCGCAGTTCATGGAACCGGCACTGATACCGATGATGATACCCTGAAAATGGCGGAGCTTGTTCCGAAGATCGATTCTCCGGAAAAAGGCATTCTGGGTTGGTACATGACCACCGCCCAGAAAGATGACATCATAGGAGAGCAAGGTTTCCTCGGAAAAATCGGTGGTACGATTATCCCACAGGTCATAGGCACTGCAGGTCAGATCCATTTTTAAAGTGGCCTGATGGAAGAATTCGGTCATCTCATCACTGGCAGGATAATCCTCCGGAAAAGCTGTGATCATGAGACACCTTGCATTTTCCTTCCAGACCTTACGAAGCTGGTCCACAAAACCGTTGCGGTTATCCAGACCGTCGACAATATAACTGCCGTCCAGAGCACCGGTCGGACTGCTGGTCAGAAATACGATCATGGTTTTTCCTCCGTTTCAGCGGAGCCAAGGTAAGCACGGACTTTTTCTACATAGCGTTCTCCCACTTGGCGTCCAATCATGTAGACACGCTCAATCTCTTCAGGTTTGGTTTCCAGAGGGCTGATATCCAGTGCTTCCGGTGGACGGATAACAAGGATTTCGCCTTTGAGTTCCTTATCACGGATATAGTCCAGTTCCTTATTATAACGGATATGGCGGTTGGCCATAGCCTCAACAAGGGCAGGGTATTGCTTCATCGCCACTTTGATCAGTGGGACCAGTTTGTTTTTCTTTTTTCTGTAGCGCAGAGGCTGTGTCATGATGACGACGTTGCGGTCATAGCCGATCTCTTCAAAAAAACGGACCGGAATGGAATCGGCCACTCCGCCATCCAGGAGCTTGTGATCTCCAATCTCAACCACTTTACTTGCCAGCGGCATGGAAGCTGAAGCACGGATCCACTGGATATCTTCATCGGTACCTTTGTCACAGTTATGATAGACCGGTTTGCCGGTCTCCACATCCGTGCAAACGGCGTAGAAGGACATCGGGTTGTTCATGTAGGCGTCTACATCCCATGGATCCAGTTCCCATGGAAGCGTTA
>JAZUHQ010000035.1:0-2077 GCA_045641805.1 Lachnospiraceae bacterium | reverse complement strand
ATGCTGCCATCCGCGACCGACGGCGATGTGATCCGCGGTATCCTGAATCTGATCTATCAGACAGCCGGAACACTGGCTGTGTTCGCATGCCGTGAGAAAAAGATCAAGGAAACGGTTGTGATCGGTTCTCTGGCAACACTGCCTCTGGCAGAACTCATGCTGGGACAAGTTGGCGAGCTTTACGGTATCAATTTCACGATCGTGGACAATGCCGCTTATGCGACAGCGATGGGTGCGGCTCTGCTGCATTTCGACCAGCCAGTATAATATAAAAGAATAGAAATGAATGTATAAGGAATGACTGAAATGTAGCATTTCCTGTATACTTCATGTATAATAGACCCATATGGGGTGAATAACAGACCCGAAAAATGAGAAAGAGGTATAAGTATGAATTTTGTATTTGTTTCACCACAGTTTCCTGCTTCTTACTGGAATTTCTGTGATCGTTTAGCTAAAAGAGGCGTTAACGTACTTGGCGTTGGCGATACACCATATGATGCATTATCATGGGAGCTTAAAAACTGCCTGACAGAGTACTATCGTGTAGAGAACATGCAGGATTATGATCAGATGGTTCGTGCACTGGGTTACTTTACACATAAGTACGGCAAGATCGACTGGCTCGAGTCCAACAACGAGTTCTGGCTTGAGCAGGATGCAAAGCTTCGTGAGGACTTCATTATCAAGACAGGTATGATGCCTTCACAGGTTGCCAATGTACGTAGAAAATCTTCCATGAAGAAGTTCTATGAGGCAGCAGGTGTGCCTGTTGCACGTTACCATCTGGTCACAGAGCTTGAGGAAGGCCTTGCTTTCGCAGCTAAGGTTGGCTACCCTGTATTCGTTAAGCCTGATGGCGGTATGGGTGCTGAGGACAGCTACAAGATCTCCAATGATGAAGAGATGAAGAACTTCTATGAGACAAAGATCGATGTCCCATACATCATGGAAGAGTTCATCACAGGTGATATTTGGTCCTATGACGGTGTTTCCGACAGTAATGGCGATATCATCTTTGAGGCATCTGTTTCCTGGCCAAGATCCGTTGCAGATATCGTTAACAAGAAGGATCATCTTGCTTACTATACATCCAGCGATATCGCTGAAGACCTTCGCCAGAAGGGCCGTGCAACCGTCAAATCTTTCGGTGTTAAGAGCCGTTTCTTCCATCTTGAGTTCTTCCGTCTGATCGAGGCTAAGGAAGGTCTTGGCGAAGTTGGCGATGTTGTTGCACTTGAGGTTAACATGAGACCTGCAGGCGGCTGGACACCGGATATGTACAACTATGCAAATTCCGTAGATGTTTACAGCATCTGGGCAGATATGGTTGTTTATGACCAGACATTCGTAGATCTGACACAGCAGAAGTACTACTGTGCATTTGCAAGCCGTCGTTATGGCAAGCCATATGTACATACACCTGAGGAAATTCAGGAAGCATGGGGCCATAAGCTCGTTCTGAACGAGGATATCCCAGACAGCATCTCTGGTGCAATGGGTAACCACATGTGGACAGCTAAGCTGGATACAGCAGAAGAGAAAGATGCATTTATCAAATTTGTTCAGGAGACATTCTAAATAGGGCTTTAAAGCAGTTACAATCCCTGGGTTATCTATAGCCCGGGGATTTTTTTTGCAGTCAGATGCTGATTCGGCACCGGTTCTTAAGCGATAGTCACTGAAAATTGTCCCAAATAGAAAAACTCCCGAGTTGTTGATAACTCGGAGGCTGTAACTAACATAAAGCCTTCTTAAATGTAGTTTAAGATATGCAAAATCATATAAAGATGATATAGTAGTAAGCGAAGTGTATAAACCAACCCATTCACCGATTGATGTATCTTTTGCAGAAATGACAGGCGATACAGATACCGTTTATTTATAAGACCGAGGATACCAGATCTCATGGTCTTATTTTGATTGTGGAGAAACAGAAGAAAAAACGGATCCATTGGAAACCGTAGAGAATGACCTTAGCGTTGAAACAGAGGCTGTTTCATTTGACAATGCTCATGATGATGGTTCATTAGCCGATCCAAAGGAGACTGAGAATCAAGAGGTGCCGGAAGAGAAC
>JAZUHQ010000034.1:0-9874 GCA_045641805.1 Lachnospiraceae bacterium | reverse complement strand
AGAAGCTGATCCTGCTTGGGCAGACCAAGGAAAAGATCGCAGCCTGCTGTGATAAGCTGGGCTTTACAGACTATGTCCTTGTAGAGACATTTGAGGAAGCAGTAGAACTGGCGATGAAGCTGGCTGAGCCTGGTATGGCGGTTCTTCTTTCCCCTGCCTGTGCTTCCTGGGGTATGTTCCCTAACTACGAAGTGCGTGGCCGTTACTTCAAGGAACTGGTCAGAAAGTAAAGCATTGAAGATGACACATATCGAACATCCCTTTCCGCCCCTTTACGATACAGAATCAGAAATCCTGATCCTGGGCAGCTTTCCTTCCGTCAAATCCAGAGAGCAGATGTTCTTCTATGGACATCCGCAGAACCGCTTCTGGAAGGTGATGGCATCTGTCTTCGAGGCACCGGTGCCCCAAACCATCGAGGAAAAGAAGGCTTTTCTTCTCAGTCACCATGTGGCTGTCTGGGATGTAATCAAGAGCTGTGATATCAAAGGGTCCAGTGACAGCAGTATCAAAAATGCTGTCCCAACCGATATCCGGGAGGTGATCTGCGGATCCAAAGTTCAGCGGATCTTCTGTAACGGAAAAGCCTCCGGGGCTATGTTTGAGAAATACCAGAAAACAGTCATCGGGATGGAAGCGGTCACACTGCCGTCTACAAGCCCTGCGAACGCTGCCTATTCTGTGGATAAGCTGGTCGAAGCCTGGAAGGTCATACGAGGATAGGATAGAAAAGAAACAATAAGATCGATAGGATCATGACAAAAAGAGTTCCGTATGGAACTCTTTTTTATTCCGCAAATGACGCAAATGCGTTAAAATAACATTAGTTTATCGACTTGGAGGAAGACATCATGTATCAACATCATGTACATTATTATGAAACCGACAAGATGGGCATTACCCATCATTCCAACTATATCCGCTGGATGGAAGAAGCCAGAATCGATTTCCTGGATCAGCTGGGCTACAGCTATGACCGTTTGGAAAAAGAAGGCATCATCTCACCGGTGGTATCTGTCAACTGTAATTATAAAAAGCCATCCACTTTCGCGGACGACATCGAGATCGAAGTCAGTGTGGAGGAATTCAGAGGAGTGAAACTGAAACTGTCCTACACCATGACCAACCAGAGAGGAGAGGTTGTCTGTACAGCTTCCTCCGATCACTGTTTTGTGAATGCTCAGGGCAGGATCGTCAAGCTCGCCAAGGAGAATCCTGATTTCTATGAGGTACTGATGCATGCCAAAGATCTGTCTCAGCCAGAGCAGTAAACGAGGTTAGCATCTATGGAATATATAAGACTGAATACAGGTGATGCCGAGGGCATTCAAAAGATGTCCGATATGGCGAAAGCGATCGTCAAAAAACATTTTGACCCGCTGATCGGCAGTGAGCAGAACGACTACATGATCGCCATGTTCCAGACGCCCGAAGCCATCGGGGGCCAGCTTGAAAAAGGATACCGCTATTACTTTGTTTTGGAAGAGGGGGCGGTCATCGGTTTTCAGGCTTTCTACCCAAAGGGGGAGACCATGTATCTCAGCAAGTTTTACTTATGGGATACAGAGAGAAGAAAAGGTTATTCCAAAGCCATGCTGGATTTTGTCATCGAGGAGACCAAGGCAGCAGGCCTGAAAGCCATTGAACTGAATGTAAACCGTGGCAATGATGCCCGTTTTGCCTACGAGCATCTGGGTTTTTATATTGCAAGAGAAGAGAAAAATGACATCGGACATGGTTACTATATGGATGACTATGTCTACAGATATGATCTGTAGCTTCAATTAAGGAACTCCGAACCGACAGTATAAGGAGGATATATGAGACAGCTAGAAGGAAAGACAGCGATTGTGACAGGTGCCAACTCCGGAATGGGTATGGCGACCGCTGCAGCACTCAGTGATCTGGGTGCCTGCGTGATCATGCTCTGCAGAAGTGAGGAGAGAGGCCGGAAGGCCTATGATAGGCTGATGGAGGAACCGGGCAGAGACCTCCACCTGATCCTCTGTGATCTGGGTGATTTTGACTCTGTCAGAGCCTTTGCACAGAGCGTGAAAGAAACCTATGGCAAGGTAGACATCCTGGTGAATAACGCAGGATTTATCTCCCTGGACAGAAGAGAGACCAAGGAAGGCCTTGAGATGCAGTTTGGCGTCAACCACGTAGGCCATTTCCTGCTGACCATGGAAGTCCTGCCGATGATGCCTTCAGGCAGCCGTATTGTTGTTGTGGCTTCCGGGGCCCATAAAGCGGGTAGGATCTGCTTTGAGGATATCAACCTGACCCATGGCTACAACGTTGTCAGAGCCTACGGACAGAGCAAACTGGCCAATGTTCTCTTTACCCGTGAACTGGCAGAACGTCTGAAAAAACGGAAGATCACCGTCAACTGCTGTCATCCGGGTGCAGTTGCCACCAACATGGGCGTGGACCGTGAGACCGGCTTTGGCAAGATGATCACAGGTCTTTTAAAACCTTTCTTCCTGACACCGGAAGAAGGCGCAAAAACAGCCGTTTTCCTGGCGACAGATCCATCTGTGCGTAAGAAAACAGGTAAGTATTACTACCGCTGTAAGGTGGCAAAAACATCGAAACTTTCAAAGAACCGATTCCTCGCCAAGAAGCTCTTTGCTTTTACGGAGGAACTGATCGGTACCCACTACGAAATATAAATAACTGAGAGGAAGACTATGTCAAAACAATCGAAAATGCCGCAGATCGGTGAGGCTGTCTTTTGTATCATCTATCTGCTCTTTGCCTTTATCGCCGCCATCCTCCTTCTGACGAAAGGAGCAGGACGCCCTGCGATCATGACCTATGGTCTGATGACACTTGTGCTGGCAGGCGGAGATGCCTTTCATCTGGTGCCAAGGATTAAAAATGCCTTTGGGACGATGAAGAATTATGACTTTTATGCAGGTCTTGGACTTCTGGTCTCTTCAGTGACCATGACCGTCTTTTACCTGATCCTTTACAAGATCTGGGAACTGCTGACAGGCACCAGAGCTTCCATGCCGCTTCTTGTGGTGCTCTTTGGCTGTGCCCTGATCCGTATCCTCCTGTGCCTCTTCCCGCAGAACAAGTGGTTCAGCAAGGAAGGTAATCCGGCATGGGGTATCTACAGAAACATCCCCTTTGTGGTGGTCGGCCTGATTATGATCGGTCTCTTTCTGAAGGCAGGAAGACCGGCCATGTCCCTGGCGATTTTGATCAGCTTCGCCTGTTATCTGCCGGTTGTCCTCTGGGCAAAGAAGAATCCTAAGATCGGTATGCTAATGATGCCTAAGACCATGGCCTACATGTGGATCATCGGTATGGGTCTAGCTATGTTATAAAAATGAAGATTACAATATTTGGCTACAGCGGTGCGGGTAAGTCCACACTGGCTAGGCAGCTTGGAGAAAAATATCATACAGAGGTCCTTCATCTGGACCAGGTTCAGTTTATGGAAGGCTGGGAATGCCGCACTAAGGAAGACCAGCTGGCCATCGTCAGAGACTTTATGGACACCCACACAAGCTGGATCATCGATGGCAACTACGCCTATCTGGATTTTGACCGTCGTATGGCAGAAGCGGACAGGATCATTTTTATGAATTTTGGTCGTTTAAACTGTCTGTGGCGTGTATGGAAACGGTGGCTTAAGTACCACAAGACGACAAGACCGGACATGGCAGAAGGCTGCAGTGAAAAGCTGGACCTTGAGTTCATCTTATGGGTCCTTAAGGATGGCAGAAGCAAAGAGACCAGAGACCGCTACGATAAAGTTGTAAGCACCTGCAAGGGGAAGATCACTGTCCTTCAAAACCAGAAAGCGCTGGATGCTTTCCTGAAAAGAAGAGGAATAGAATCATGAAAACGACGATCGAGGAGAGAAAAAACAAGGCCCGGGCCTTCATGGAGCGAGCATGGGAAGCCTATTTTCTGGCAGAAGCAGACCCTTTGATGGCTGCCAAAGACCAGGTCATGCAGGAGTCTTTCCGCCATGCACTGGGTGCGCTTATTCAGACTTTGACTTCAGAGGATGAAGCCGACTTGTCTTTAGCATCTTTCAGAAAGGCATTTGTGGAGACGGAGGAAGGCTATTTTGACGGCGCTGATGCGGATGTTCTTAAAAGGGCCTTACAAAGCCCATGCCAGGCCTCAATGGGAGAACTGGAGCTTTTCCTGCACAAATCCCTCAAATATATCAATGCAGCCTTTAAGGTGGACCGTTTTGCCTGACAGAAGAAAATAAAAGACTGACTTTTTTGCAGAGTATGCTATAATATGGTTTGGCAGAGAAGGATCCAATCCCAACCTGCCTTTAGGACTGACGAAAAGGAGAGAACAACAATGGTATTTTTTGATAGACCGGCACTTACCAATTATGCGAAGAATCCTGTACCTGAAAACCTGGCGATCCTGCTCATTGCCTATGCCAACTTCATGGCAAATAAGGGTGAGTTTTATGTCAGAGGTACAAAAGGGAAGAATGGTCGATTTGACATCTCAGTAGTGACAGATGAAGATGGTAAATGGCTCCCTGTATTTACAGCCGAAGCAGAGTGCGGCCTGATCGGCCAAGGTCAGATGCTGGGTAAGATGGGTGCCAGAAAGGCCCTTCAGAACGTATTAAACACAGGCGAATTCTGTGGCCTTGTGATCAATCCGTTCACGATGGGTATCATGCTGGAAAGGGAAGATGTCAAGTTCCTTGAGGAAAACAGTTAAGACACCTTAGAAGCAACTGAATTAATAATCAGAATCCGACATAGAAAAGCCGGCACTAAGTTGCCGGCTTTTCTATTTCCTTCTGGAGATTTTAGATCAGTACTTCATTGGATTCATCCAGTGAGTTGCTGGTTGGATGGAGCGTACCACTGCGGTAGAGCTTGATCAGCTTCTTGAGGCTGTCGATACGTTCCTGGAATTCTTTACCGATATCGGTATCACTCATCATCATCTGTTTAGGCAGTGTCTCCACCACACGGGTCACGGTATGGGTGCCTGTCTGAACACCATGACGGTCGATGATCGGTCTGTGTTCCGCCAGTTTGAAAACGGTGGAGTTGAAGATCAGGGTATAGCCTGCAATGCCTGTTGTTGGGTGATAGGACTTGGCAATACCACCATCGATAACAAACAGCTTGCCTCCGGCTTTGACCGGATTTTCACCCTTTTTGACCGGCATATGGCCATTCATGATGTGGCTGGTCTCAGGGTCCAGTCCGAACTCTCTGAGGATGCCTTCCACAAAGGCCTGATCGTTGATGAGACTATAGTAAGCATTCTTTGGTTCTTCTCGGAGTTCCTTCTCCTTTGTGAAGTAACGTTCAAAGGTTGTCATGTTGGCCTTACCAAAGAGCGGGGAGATCGGTCCTGACCAGAGATACCAGAAAAGATCGGTTTCATTGGTGCGTCCGCTATAGTAAGCACGTCTGACTTTTCTGTCCAGCATATCCATCATTTCCTTACCATGGCAGGTTGTATTGCCCAGCTTGAGTTCCATGAAGGTGCCATCCGGATTGACCGGAATACAGCCATGGTAGAGAAGATTGCCGTTGTACTTGGTGTACATACCACCGTGCGTCACGATAAAGTCGATGTGACGTCTCAGACGTTCACTGTGACGGAAGGAAGCAGTGATGGTATCGACGATTTCCTGTTCCTCTTTGGAGAGGGCATAGGGATCCTTGAAATTGACGGATGGCAGATTGGTGTCTGTGAGGGCATACTCTTTGCCACCAATCTCGATCACCTTGCGCTCAGGGTCGATTCGCTCCAGGTGGAGACGGTTTTCCATATGGAAGTCAGGATTACGTTTGATCAGCTGGCCTTCCAGTTTGAAAAGGATGATAGCGGCAGCCTTATGCATCTTGGCGGCCAGGGCCGCTTCAACCTGGTCATACTGGTTGAAGTCAAAGGACTTTGGTTTATAGTTTTCACATGGATCGTTGGCATAGACACGGGCTGCGTAGGTGGACAGCGGACGGAGATTGATGCCGTAGCCATCCTCGATACAGTCAAAGTTGTTGTAGCTGATCGCTTTACGGAGAACGGAGAACATGCAGACCTGGTTGCCGGCAACAGCGCCGATCCAGTCGATATCGTGGTTGCCCCACTGGAAATCCACGCTTCGAAGGTGCATCAGATCATCCAGGATCAGATCCGGACGAGGACCTCGGTCGAAGATATCGCCAATGATATGGAGATGGTCTACAGCGACCTGCTGAATGATCTTACAGATGGAAACGATCAGACTGTCACCAATACCGCAGGCGATGGAAGCATCGATCAGCTCTTTATAGTACTGGGTCTTGTTGGAAACACTGGAATCGACGGTGATCAGTGGTTCTAAAAGATCTGCATAGGCCGGATTAAAGGTGCCGGAAACACGTTTCATACTGTACTTGGAAGCAATCTCACGGGCAATCTGGATAAGCCTGTTGATCGTGATGGCCTGCCACTGGGCATTGTCCTTGCCTTTTCTGGCATGGAGCTGGACATAGTGGTGAGGATGTGCGATCAGACGAGCGATTTCGTCACATTCATCCTGTGACAGGATATGACCGTAAACGGTATCGATCTTATCACGGATCACACCGGAAGCACTTCGAAGCAATTCAATGAAAGCCACATTTTCGCCATGAAGGTCACTGAAGAAATATTCGGTGCCTTTTGGCAGTTTCAGTTCCGCACTCATGTCGACGATCGCTTTGACTGCGGACTCTACGTTCGGATAACTCTCTGCTAATAATTTCTGGTACTGAAGATTTGCGGACATAATAATACCCCCCAATCAGATATAAAAAGCATGCAAATCAATCAATGTTTACGATGAATGGATACCTTTATTATATCATAATCGGGGGGGATATTGTTAACGGCTTATAACAAATATGTAGCCTTTGTTGTACATCAGTGTTTCTTTTCGAATGCATGTGTCCAGTCTGTTTTCAAAAGATAGATCAAAAACATAATGGTTGTACAGCACCATGTCAGTGGATAAGCCCAGGAGATGGTCCTGAATTGTGGGATGATCCGAAGGGCGAAAGTGACATAGGTGATACGAAGACCGCACCAGAAAGTCAGCATACCGATCATCGGGATCACTGACTTACCACAACCTCGCAGAACGCCTGCGGCACAGTGAGAGAAGGCCAGGAGGAAGAAAAAGAAGCTGACAGTGTAACTTTGGATAATACCATACTTCAGGGCTTCCGGATCGCTGATAAAAATGGTCAGCAGTTTGTCTACAAAAGTATAGAGAAGAAATCCGGTCAGTTCGGCACTGGCCATACCGGCAGCAATACCAAAGGCGGCACCTTTTTTGGCTCGGCTGTACTTCCTTGCACCCAGGTTCTGGCTGATAAAGGTTGGCATGGTCATGGAAATGCTCATGATCGGCAGGAAGATCATACCTTCGATCTTTGTATAAGCACCATGGCCGGCCATGGCGAAAGGACCAAAGGAGTTGATGTTTCTCTGGACAACCAGGTTGCCGACCGTGATGACCGCATTCTGAACACCGGCTGGAAGGCCCTGGTGGAGAATGTCCTTCATCAGGTATGGATAAAAGTGGATCTTTCGAAGATCCAGTCCGGTGTTGTCCTTGATAGCAAAGAGGCGTCTGAGACATAAGACCACACTCAGACCCTGGGAGATAATGGTGGCGATCGCAGCACCTGCGACACCCAGGCGGAAGAATGGACTGGCAACAAGGAGCAGATCCAGAAAGATGTTGACGATGGATGAAAAAATCAGATAGTAGAGCGGGTGGACACTGTCACCCACGGCGCGCATAATGCTGACACAGATGTTATAGAGAATGACGGTAGAAACACCGGCAAAGTAAATACCAAGATAGGCCTTCGCATGGGGCAGAACGACTTCCGGAGTGCCCAGCCACTTGAGAAGGAGTGGGGTGAGCATGGTACCAAGTACCGTGGAGATCACGGAGGCGATGATACCCAGAAGGAAGGTGGAGTGGATGGAATGCTGCAGGTTTTCATCATCTTTGGCACCAAAGTAGCGGGAGATGACCACGCTGCCGCCCATGGAAATACCCATAAAGAAACCAATGATCAGAAAGACCACTGTGCCGGTGGAGCTGACAGCTGCAAAGGCATTGGCGTCGGCAAAGTTGCCGATGACCCAGGCATCCACCATGTTGTAGAGCTGCTGAAGGAGCTGGCCTAAAAAGACCGGCAGGGCAAAGGCGATGATACCTTTGGGAATTGAGCCTTCAGTGAGATCGAGATTTTTGTTAGTAAGAAACTGACGCATCATTTTTACTTCTTTCGTGTAGTACTTATTTGATGTGGCTCAAATGCGCATCGGGCCTATTATAGCACAAGTTTCGTTCATTGACTATTCATTCTTCTCATGATATGATTTGGGAACAACCTCACATGACAAGGAACAGAAAGCCTGCTTTTGAGGCAGGATCATAGGAGAGACTCGACCATGAATCTTTTTTCACCAGCTGAAATTGCTAAAAACTATATAACGACAGGTCAAAACAAAGCCAATATGCCATTTGCAAAGATGTTTGTGCTGGCGATCATGGCCGGTGTCTTTATCGGTCTTGGTGGTGTAGCCTGCACTGTTTCAGGTGTATCCATTCCATTTCCTTCTGTAGGCAAGCTGATTGGTGCCATGCTCTTTCCTGGCGGCCTTACCATGGTACTTCTGGCAGGCGGTGAACTCTTTACGGGCAACTGTCTTTTAAGTATTCCGCTTCTTGAGAAGAAGATCACAGTCGGTCAGATGATCCGAAACTGGATCGTGGTTTATCTTGGCAACCTGGTAGGTGGCCTTTTGGTCGCTGCAGGAATGGTCTATTCCCATACACTGAGCCTTTTCGGTAACGGCTATGCTGTATCAGCGATTTCCACAGCGGCATCCAAGGCAACGCTCTCTTTCGGAGATGCCCTCATCAGAGGTATTTTCTGCAACTTCCTTGTATGTCTTGCGGTATGGATCTCCTTTGCTGCCAAGGATGTGGCAGGAAAAATCATCGGTCTTTTCTTCCCGGTCATGATCTTTGTGCTGGCAGGATTTGAACACAGTGTGGCCAACATGTATTTCATTCCGGCGGGTCTTCTGGGTAAAGGCATTGATGTCTATGCGCAGGCAGCAGTCGATGCAGGTGTGGAACTTTCAGGCCTGACATGGTCCGGCTTTTTTGTGACCAATCTGATCCCTGTAACGATCGGCAACATCATTGGTGGTGCCATCTGTGTGGGATGGGTCTACTGGTTCTGTTTCCTGAAAAAGAAGTAGATCGCTTCTTAGGACGATTCCGTTTCCTGTGTTAAGGTTATGTCCCCTGTTTTGTATAAAATAACTGAAAAGAGCGGATGAAATAAGAACTATTTTTGTAGACTAAAAGATATAAAAAGGGTATTACATGTCTCTTAAAAGTATGCTATAGTAAGCATTGCAAGTATATATGGTTTTCATTGGAAACGCACACTCCTTCTGGATGATAACGAACAACACATATGAGTTTATCATTCAGGAGGTTTTTTTATGCCAAAAACAAAATTCGAAGATTTCATTTTCACAATCATCATGGCAACGATCATGGTTTACGGAATGGTCGTTTACAACGTTGCTTTAGCGATGGGAGGACTCACCAACCAGACATTTCTTATCGCCGTGCATGAGCTGCCGATCATGGTACCGGTTGCTTTTGTCCTTGAGTTCTTCATTGTCGGCAAGATTGCCCCAATGCTGGCATTCAAAGTGATGCGCCCCGATGACCGTCCACAGTTGATCACTTACGCCATCTCCATTTGTATCTGCTGCATCATGTGTCCGATCATGAGCCTCGTAGCGACAATTCTCTTTAAATGAAGTCGGAGGCCAAGCGGTCTTAGGAAGACAA
>JAZUHQ010000033.1:0-2049 GCA_045641805.1 Lachnospiraceae bacterium | reverse complement strand
CATACAACGTAACGGATCTTCTCCTGCTGTCTTGCTACCTGTTTCCACTTGTAACCAGTCTGGAAGCCACCGCCTCCACGACCACGAAGTTCGGAATCATAAATGGTCTGAATGATCTCATCCTGAGTCATATCGAACAGTGCTTTCTCTAAAGCGCTGTAACCATCTACTGCAAAGTATTCATCAATATGCTCTGCATCGATATGTCCACAGTTCTTTAAAACCAGACGAGTCTGCTTTGCATAAAACGGAATCTCTTCCTGTGACTGATAGGTCACACCATCTCTCTGGTAAAGAAGTCGCTCTACCGGCTGACCTTCCAGGATCGTCTTCTGAAAAATCTCCTCACAATCCTCTTCCTTTACCTTGATGTATAAAACATTCATAGGCTCGATACGAACCAGCGGTCCCATTTCACAGAATCCGTGACAACCACTCTTCTTAACGCCGCCGCAACCGCCAACCGGGCAAGTTCCGTCTGCGTCATGTGCCGCATCTGCTCCAAATTCTACTTCTACATTTCCACCGTGGGCAGCTGCCATAGCAGAAAGCTTTTCATAGATTTTTAATGATCCACCGGCAAGACATCCGGTTCCGGCACAGATCAGGATACGGAATTTCTCCTGTTCCATAGCAGTCTTTGCTGCAGCTCTGGCATTTTTTAAATCTTCTCTGTTCTTAAGCATTTGCCTCACCTCGCAATTCCTTGATTAATTCTGTCACCTTATCCGGTGTCATCGATGGATGAACCTCATCATTTACTGTAAGTACCGGTGCAAGTCCACAGGCACCAAGACAGGATACTGTCTCAACCGTAAATAACATATCCTCTGTTGTATGCTTTCCTTTCTCTAATCCCAGTTCCTTGTTCAGTCTCTCCAGAATTCCTGTTGACTTACGAACATGGCAGGCAGTACCGTCACAAACCTTGATCACGTACTTTCCTTTCTGTTCAAATGAGAAATTCTCATAGAATGTCGCAACACTGTATGCCTTTGCTTCTGTAATATTCAACTTACCTGCAATGTAAGTCAGAAGTTCCGGTGGCAGATAGCGATATTCGCTCTGAACATCCTGAATGATCGGGATCAGAAAACGGCTCTCTGTTCCATAATTGGAAATGATCTCATCCGCTTTATCGTAATAAGTCTGATCTAACATTTCGCATCTCCTCCTTGCTGTAGTTTCTATCTGTTATTTCTGAATCTTTACATGAATTTTTGTTGCTGCCACTAAATGCTCCAGATCATTCTGATCAAATGTAAGCACTGTAATATATCCATCGTCCGCTCCGCTATATAAGTCCTTTGCATCCAGGCCCATGGTTGATGCTGTATCGCCGGACCATGCCAGAACTAAGCTAAGCTCTGAACTGTAATAGGCAAGACTGGTTGTCTGCATAGAATTTTCAGCCTGATAACCGATTTTAACAGTCTTAGCACCACCACCGGATTCAAGTTCTAATTCCTCTGTATCCGGAACCAGTTGAATTCCGCTATCAGAATCCACTTCATAAACCGATACATCCATTGAATCAAACATACCATTATATTCAGCCGTAATTGTACATGTACCGGCACCCTTTGCCTGAAGTACACCATTGTCAAAGTCTACCACCGACGCATCTGTAGATGACCATTTGATGCCTTTGGATGCACCCTCTAAGATCCATGTTCCACATTCGATACGTGGCATAATATTGTCTCCGACTAGAAGCTTATCCACATAACAGGAAACCTCAATATGATCTACATCCTGAACGATCTTATCTGTACTTCCCTGGATCTGGCCTTTCCCGCATCCTGTACAAAGAACTGCTATTCCAACCAAGGCTAATACTGCTGCTTTTTTCAATATATTTTTCTTCATGCTTTTCCTCCTACTATCAATTGAAATACCCTCATTTCAGTTTATCAAATCGCGCTCAAAAACTCAACAAACCGAACCCAACTTCTATTATTTTAATATACGCATCAACTTTTGCTTAATTTTTCTCCATAAATACACAAAAAATATACACAAAGCAAAGACCACAACGCTGATCACAAC
>JAZUHQ010000032.1:0-3363 GCA_045641805.1 Lachnospiraceae bacterium | reverse complement strand
GATAAATAATACCACAGTCCACGGTAGATTCCGCCACTTGAATCGTGACTTCTTTGACGTTTGAGCCATAGGTCAGGCTTCCTGCTTCTTCAAGTGCCTTCTCATCAAGCCCCAGATAATTCAGTATCTTCTCACTATACTGACCAACCGGAACATCCGCATTGCCCATGGCCAGCAGAAGGCTTCCTTCATTTAAACCTTCTGCCATCGCTTCAAAAGAATCGATATGAGCAGGATTATCCTCCGGCACTGCCAGTGTCACTTTATTTTCAAGCAGATCCAATCGGCTTCCTTTAAGAACATAATCCTCTGTCTCAGTATTGACCTCCGCGGATCCGTCAAGGTCGAGCTGATCCATCTGTTTCTGACCGGCAGAAATGAATACATCCACCTCTGCCCCTTCCTGAATCTGAGTCTTCAGTGTTCCGGAAGAATCAAAGTTGAAAATGACTGTGACATCCTCATGGTCTGCCATAAAGGCATCGCCAAGTTCTGACAGCGATTCTGTCAGAGAAGCCGCTGCAAAGACGATCAGTTCTGTTTTCCGGTTTTCATCAGCAGGACTTTGGGATCCACAGCCTGAAATAAGGCTGATGATCAAACACAATCCTGTGATCGGTCCAAATAACTTTTTCATGTAGATCATTTTCATCCCTTATTGTCTGGCACATTCACTGGCACTGCCCCTTAAGATCTTAAGTCCATGGTCCAGTGCATTCAGGATAAACTCCAGATTCTCTTTTGCCGCTTTGGGACTTCCCGGCAGATTAATGATGAGACTCTGCTTTCTGATCACAGATACACCTCTTGACAGCATGGCACGATCTGTAATCTCCATGGATTTAAGTCTCATATATTCACTGATTCCAGGTGCGTTTCTATCCGCCACCTCCATCGTCGCTTCCGGTGTCTGATCGCGCAGGCTAAAGCCTGTGCCGCCGCTTGTCAGGATCAGTTCGATCTGTCTCTGATCAGCCAGTCTCTTTAATTCTTTCTTAAGGAGAAGTGGTTCATCTGGGATCAGAATCGTTTCCTCAACAATGTAGCCTGCATTCTCCAGCATTTCTTTGACCAGAGGGCCACTCCTATCTACTCTCTCGCCTCTTGATCCCTTGTCACTTAAGGTGATAACAGCTGCAGAAAAAGGTCTTTCCGGATCAGGGAGTTCAACCTCCACCCTATCTCCCGGGTAGATCTTTCCCTCCACCACTACCTTTGCAAAAACGCCCTCTCTAGGCATAATGCAGTCTCCGACACGGTGATAGATGGCGCAATGGGAATGACACGCTTTTCCGATCTGAGTCATCTGAAGTGTCACCTGTCCGATCTTTAAAATCGTACAGACCGGCAGAGACTTCAGATCAATGCCTTCAACCAGGATATTTTCGCCAAAATCACCATCTGTGACATTGCCGCCTTTTTCATTAAAATCTGTCACCTTATCATAGGACAACAAAGAGATCTGACGATGCCAGTTGCCGGCATGCGCATCTCCCACGATTCCGTGATCGATCTTACATTCAATATAGTCAACCGGTCTCTTTTCTGTTCCTTTACACGCGCTGGTACATACAGCTTTTACGATTCCTCTCATTTAACCACCTATCTCACTCATCCATTTATTTTCACTGATTGCTTCCAGTTCCTCGAAAGCATGCGCTTTAGGTTTTCTGTAGATTGCAGCTTCAATGCTCTCTTGAACCATTTCATCTCCTAAGCCACTTCTAAGGACTGCTTTTATATCCGTTCCTTCCTGATAACAAAGACATGGCTTTAAAAATCCGGTGGAAGTCAGTCTTACTCTGTTGCATGCATCACAAAACTTGCCATGGATCGCACTGATAAAGCCAATGCTGCCTTTATAGCCTTTCACACGATAGTAGATGGCCGGACCGTTTCCCATCGGTGCCTCATAAGGCTCAAGTGTTGGATATTCTAATTTCATTTTTTCGATCAGGTCTGCATGGTTGATCGTCGCAAATTGTTTGCCGCACCCAATTGGCATGACTTCGATAAACCTTACCGCCAGCGGATAGTCTTTGGTCAGCGCCACAAATGCCTTCCACTCATCCGAAATGCCATAGAGACTCGTATCCAAAGAGACGACATTGATCTTCGTCCGAATGTTTTTTGCAAGGAGAGCGTGAATGTTTTCATAAACCTTTTTCCATACATCCTGACCGGTGATCTTATAAAAAGCCTCCGGATTGAGCGTATCCAGACTGACATTGACTGCATCTATGCCGGCTTCGATCAGCTGGTCTATATATTGATCCAGCAGATAGCCATTGGTTGTCAATGTTACCTGCTCGATCCCCTCTACCGCTTTGAGCGCTGCGATCAGCTTACAGCAATCTCGTCTTACCAGAGGTTCACCGCCGGTAATCTTGATCTTCCTGATTCCCAGTTTGACCACGATCCTGGCAAGGCGGACAATTTCCTCGTAAGTCAGCAGCTCACTCATAGCGGTCATCGGGATGCCATCCGGCATACAATACTTACAGCGGAAATTGCAGCGATCCGTGATCGAAATACGAAGATAATCGATCTTTCTGTCAAATTGATCCTTCATAATAAAAATCACCACTCTTTCCACCTGATTTGGAAACCAGATGAATATTTTCCATATGCATGGACTTATCGATCGCTTTACACATGTCATAAATCGTCAGTAATGCGATCTGAACGCCCGTGAGAGCCTCCATCTCTACACCTGTCACCCCGGTCGTTTTTGCTGTACATGTCACAATGATCTCATTGAGCCTTAATTCAAAATCAATGGTCAGTTTTGTGAGCGGCAATGGATGACACAGGGGGATCAGTTCGGAAGTCTTTTTGGCTCCCATGATGCCTGCAATCTGAGCAACCGTAAGGACATCCCCCTTTTTCATGCTTCCCTCTTTGACTTTTTGGAAACATTCCTGACTCATAAAGATGGAGCCTGTGGCAACTGCTGTTCTTTCTGTCACTTTTTTGTCTGAAACATCGACCATCCATGCATTACCATTCGAATCGAAATGTGAAAAATCAGCCATCCTGTTACCTCTTTTCTAACATTTACCAAACCCACAATTAGGGAATGTACAAATAGCACAGTTGAGACAAAGTCCTCCCTGTCCTAACGCTGCCAGCTCGTCCGCTTTGACCTCATCCTTTGCCATCACTCTAGGCAGAACCAGATCAAAGATCGTTCTTTTCGCATACATGACAGAACCAGGCAGTCCCATGATCGTCACGGTCTTTCCATCTGCTTTCGTATAATAAGCCAGAAGGAACATGGCGCCAGGCAGAACCGGTGCGCCATAGCTGACGATACGTGTTCCGGCATTTTTGATTGCCAGCGGAGTCTTGTCATCGGGATCC
>JAZUHQ010000031.1:0-3030 GCA_045641805.1 Lachnospiraceae bacterium | reverse complement strand
TATCCACTGGCTTATATTATTTCCAAATGTCCTGAAGAATCTCAGGACCTCCTGATCATGGCGGTCACCATTCCAACATGGATCAATATGCTGCTTCGTACATATGCATGGATGAACCTCTTATCTGACAACGGTATCATCAATGGTATTTTAACCATGCTGGGTATGGACCCTGTGACCATGATGTACACCAACCTTTCCGTTGTCATTGGTATGGTATGTAACTTCATGCCATTCATGATCATTCCGATCCATACATCCCTTGCTAAGATGGATTACTCTCTCATCGAGGCAGCGATGGACCTGGGTGCTGACCCTGTACAGACTTTCCGCAAGGTTACCCTTCAGCTTTCCATGCCGGGTGTCATCAATGGTATCGTGATGGTCTTCCTGATGGCGATCTCTGCATTCGTTATTCCAAAGCTCCTCGGCGGCGGTCAGTTCGTCCTCATCGGTAACCTGATCGAGTCTCAGTTTGTATCCATCGGCGACTGGAACTTCGGTAGTGCGATCTCCATGATCTTATGTATCCTCATTCTTCTGGCAATGCGCTGGATGAAGAAGATGGATGTACAGGAAAACTAGGAGGCAGGCCATGACAAAGAAAACAGGTATTATTTCCAAATTTTATGTACTGATCTGCTTTGCGTTTTTCTATCTGCCGATCATCGTGACAATGATCTTTTCCTTCAACTCATCCAAGTCATTGTCCAGATTTACAGGCTTTTCACTGAGATGGTACGAATCTCTCCTGCATAACGGTGAGGTCGTATCCGCTGTTTATGTTTCCGTGACCATTGCCCTTTTAGCAACAGTGATCTCCACTGTCCTGGGTACAGTCACAGCCATTGGTCTTTCCAAATCCAGAAAGATCATCAAGGATCTGCTTCTTGGCATGAATGATATTCCGATCCTGAATCCGGATATCGTTACAGCCATCGGCTGGATGCTTCTCTTCTCCTCCATGGGTTTTACAAAGGGTTATCTGACCATGCTTCTGGCACATATCGCCTTCTGTACACCTTATGTTGTGACCAGTGTTTATCCTAAAGTCAGAAGCCTGGATCCTAACCTTGCCAATGCGGCCATGGACCTGGGTGCAACCCCATTCCAGGCCATCACAAAGGTCATTATCCCAATGATCCGTCCGGGTATTTTTGCCGGTGCGCTTTTAGCTTTCACCATGTCCTTTGACGATTTCGTTATTTCCTACTTCGTCACAGGTAATGGTGTGAAGAACATCTCTATCGTTGTCTACAACATGACAAAGCGTATCAACCCTACGATCAATGCCCTGTCCACGATCGTTATTGTTGTGATCCTGCTGATCCTGGTACTGACCAATGTGGTGCCAAAACTCAACATCCTCAATAAGTTCCGCAAGGGCGGCAAGTATGCCAAGTATGTATCCGGTATTCTGGCAGCAGCCATCGGTATCGGTCTTTTCCTGGCAAACCCTGGTATTGGCACAAGCGCGCAGAGCCGTGTTCTCCGTGTCTACAATGCAGGTGAGTATATCGATCTGGATCTTCTGACACGCTTTGAGGAAGAGTATGACTGTACAGTTGTCTATGAGACTTTCGAATCCAACGAGATGATGTACACCAAGCTTCAGGCCGGCGAGCAGTATGATATCCTGATCCCATCTGACTACATGATCGAAAAGCTGATCCTTGAGGATTACCTTCAGGAGATCGACTGGGAGATGATCAGCAATAAAGATGTGATTCTTCCAAATGTTCTGAATCAGTCTTATGACCCTGACAATACGTATTCCGTTCCTTACTTCTGGGGCACCGTTGGTATCCTCTACAACACAGAGGCGATCGATGAGAGAGACCTGGATCAGGGTTGGGAGCTCTTAAAGGATAAGAAGTATAAGGGCCAGCTTTACATGTACGATTCCGAGCGTGACTCTATGATGGTTGCCTTAAAGGCACTTGGTTATTCCATGAATACAACCAACGAGAAAGAGATCAAGGAAGCGTATGAATGGCTGATTGAGCAGAGAGATACCATGGATCCGATCTATGCAGGCGATGATGTTATCGACAACATGATCTCCGGCAACAAGGATATGGCCGTTGTTTATTCCGGTGATGCCTGCTATATCATTTCCGAGAACGAAGATATGGACTACTTCGAGCCGGAAGAAGGTACAAACCTCTGGTATGATGCCATGGTTATCACAAAGGATTGCGAGAACCTGAGCCTTGCTTATGATTACATCGATTTCTTCCTCCAGCATGACGTCGCTTACCAGAATGACCAGTACATTGGTTACACCAGTGTCGTTGATTCTGTTTACGAGCTGATGATGGAAGACGACTACGAAGGCATCGATGCTTATATCCCTCGTGTGGATTATGAGAACGATGAAGTCTTCCATAACCAGGATTCTGCAACCAAGAAGCTGTTTGCAAATTACTGGACAAAGGTAAAAGCTCAGTAAAAAAATACATCTTTTATTATTCAAAGAAATGTGCTAGACTTGATAAGGTTTAAAACCGGATCAGGTCCGGCACATTTTTTATTTCATACGAGGGATACTTCGTCCCCTATGAAACATAAGTGAGGTGTAGATCAATGATAACCGAAGAAGTGAAAGAACGAATTGACCGGGCGGAGTCTTATCTCCACTGGAACATGGCCTTTGTGGGTGGTTTTTTTGGCGCCTATGCACTCCTCAACCGCATGGAGACCTTTGGTTCCTCGATCACGTCCAACTTTATTTATACAGTCATGAACATTCTTGGCAGGGACTGGCATGGTTTTGTCCTTCGTCTTCTGGCGGTTCTGATCTATGCATTTGCCATGGGTATCACCGTTTTCATACCGAAGATGACAAAAATCTCCATGCGCTATATATCCATTGCCGTGGATATCGTTGTGGTGATCATGATCGCTCAGTTCCCAAAGGATATGAATTTCCTTGTCGCTCTCTATCCGATCCTTTTTGCCACAGGCTTTCAGTGGTGCGTCTATGGTGGTGCGAGGGGTTATAACTGTTCCAGTATTTTTTCTACCAAT
>JAZUHQ010000030.1:0-4304 GCA_045641805.1 Lachnospiraceae bacterium | reverse complement strand
TCCCACCCAGGCATTGATATCCGAAGTACAGTTTGTGCAATGCACCATGGCTACCGGTTTACCGGAAGGCGTGGTGACCATGTTGATCTCTCGTCTGTGGCCCAGAGGCTTTTCCACAACGACCATAGCAAAGTCGGAGGTGCCTGCAGACACATTACCGGTGCCCATGCGAACAGAATTCGTAGCCGTCATACCGGTACCGCCGTCTCCCTCGCAGGGTGCCATGGGAATACCGGGCTGCAAGTCTCCGCTGATATCCAGAAGTTTTGCACCGTCCTCGGTCAGATATCCGGCGATGTCTCCGGCAACACGGATCTCAGGAAGGATCTCCTTTAACTTCCAGGGGAAAGTATCTCCTACAAGGTCTCCAAACTGCTCCAGCATGTGGGCATCATAATCACAGGTTTCAGAATCAATGGGGAACATACCACTGGCTTCACCGACTCCCATGAGTTTTTCACCGCTCAGCTGCCAGTGGAAATAACCCGCCAATGTGGTCAGGAAAGTAATGTCCTTCACATGCTCTTCGCCGTTTAAGATAGCCTGATACAGGTGGGCAATACTCCATCTCTGGGGGATCGCAAAGCCAAACAGCTCCGTCAGTTTTTCAGCAGCAGGACCAGTCATCGTATTGCGCCAGGTTCTGAAACCGGCCAACTGGTTATTGTCTTTATCAAAGGGAAGATAACCATGCATCATTCCGGAAATACCGATGGCGCCTACTTCTGTCAGTTTTTGGGAAGTCTTTTCCTCGATTTCCTTCTTTAATTCTGCAAAACAGACCTGCAGACCATGGACAGCATCCTTCAGTTCATAGGTCCAGATTCCATTGACCAGAGAGTTCTCCCACTCAAAAGAACCAGAAGCTGCGGGGATATTATTCTCGTCTAATAAGACCGCTTTGATCCTTGTTGAGCCAAATTCAATTCCAATACTGCACTTGCTGAGATCCATAAGGTTTATCTCCTTCTGCCTGATTGATTTACGCACATGAATATACCGATTCTTCATATTGTGAAGAATCAATATATAGAATCACTATAGCACGATTGAATTCTTATCGCAATGAGAATCATTTTCTCGTCTTTATGTTGACAAATGCATAAAAACAAGGCAAAATATAAGTTCCTTTCAAAAATATCTGCTTATATTCTGATTTTTGCATTCGGTAATATGCAGAAATATTTATAAATATACAGGAGGACTCCCTAATGCATCTGTATGGCAAAAGCTTTCTGAAGCTTCTTGATTTTACCCCTGAAGAAATTAACGATCTGCTGGATCTTGCCGCTGATCTGAAGGCAAAGAAAAAGGCAGGTATTCCCCATCGCCTTTGTGAAGGAAAAAATATCGCTCTGATCTTCGAAAAGACCAGTACCAGAACCCGCTGCTCCTTCGAAGTTGCCGGTGCAGACCTTGGTATGCATCCCGTTTATCTGGATCCCAAGAGTTCTCAGATCGGAAAGAAAGAGAGCATCCCGGATACCGCACGTGTCCTTGGCCGTATGTTTGATGGTATCGAGTATCGCGGCTTTGGTCAGGAGATCGTTGAGTCTCTGGCAAAGTATTCCGGCGTTCCCGTCTGGAACGGTCTGACCAATGAGTATCATCCCACCCAGATCCTGGCAGATTTACTCACCATCCGTGAGCACTTTGGATCTCTTCAGGGAAAGACTCTGGTCTTCATGGGCGATTGCCGTTACAACATGGCAAACTCCCTGATGGTTGGCTGCGCTAAGATGGGTATGCACTTTGTTGCCTGTGCTCCTGAGAAGTATTTCCCCAATGCAGAACTGGTTACTGAGTGCCAGGCTATCGCTGCTGAGACCGGTGCTAAACTGGACTTCATCTCCGATCCTATGGAAGCTACCAAGAATGCTGATGTCATCTATACTGATGTTTGGGTCTCCATGGGTGAGCCCGAAGAGATCTGGGCAGAGCGTATCAATGATCTGAAGCCCTATGCTGTCACCAAGGCTCTTATGGACAACGCCGGAAGCCAGTGCCGCTTCATGCACTGCCTGCCCGCTTTCCATGATCTTGGAACTCAGATCGGCCAGGACATCTATGACAAGTTCGGTCTGGATTCTCTGGAAGTTACCGACGAAGTCTTCGAAGGACCTCAGTCCATCGTCTTCGATGAAGCTGAGAACCGTGTTCATACCATCAAAGCAGTTATGGCAGCTACTCTGGCTCCGTCTCTGGCATAAGCAAGAAATCAAACTGAATAATAATAGAAGAAGCCCGTCAGGATCTTCTCGCGACGACCATGTCGCTCGAAGAAGCCTGACGGACTTCTCTTTACTGAAATAGTTCAACTAACGTGCATAAGTTTGTCATGATGGTGAACCACCACACTGAGACGCCCTTTAATGGATGGTACTCGGTATTATACCGTGAATACAACACTCCATTATTAAGCTCCGCACTATGATACTGAGTGGGAAGCTTGTAAAGAGTATGCCTCGCATTATCCCACTCCAATTTCATAGCCCACTCATTCAGACATAATACATATTCTTCCCCCACTACAAAAGGTGGATCAGTTGGTAAATGATAGTGTCTGGATATTTTATCTGGATTCAAATTCTGTATTTCTGAAAAAATATAAAGTGTATCTTCTTCATATTGTCCTCTAAGTATCTTTTCTATCCTGAATGCCTGAACCACCTGCGAAAGGGCTGGATCATCGATATTCGCCTCTTCACATTTGACTTTGACAATCAACTCACTGGATGTTAGCACCTGCCAAATACTATATTTGTCATATGTATAACTTCCTGTCCCGTTCATGCCTTTATTCTCATATCCATCCAGTTCATAGGATGTTGGCTTCCC
Source organism: Lachnospiraceae bacterium (assembly GCA_045641805.1). Classification (GTDB taxonomy): domain Bacteria; phylum Bacillota; class Clostridia; order Lachnospirales; family Lachnospiraceae; genus Coprococcus_A. The sequence continues at coordinate 1,466 of JAZUHQ010000030.1, read as the reverse complement.
TTGACTTTTAGCTGCTGCATCATACGCATCGACACTGAAAATATCATTCCAGAATCTGTCATTTGCAAACCGGAAATGGTAAACCTTATTTTGATAACGAACATCAAAACGGTCATCCGGTTGTTGGTGACTATGTCCATCTCTTTGAATGCCAAGATTCGTAAACCAGAAAAATTCAACTTCGTACGTTTTTCCGTCTACCTCAAAAATGACATCGAACATACTCTTTTCATACTCATAGGGGTCAATAAGAATAATCTCTTCTCCTGCAGATAAGGTCTCAAGCAGACTATGTTTGGAAGTCTCTGTAAGACTAACTGCATTACCTTTGTAAGCAAATAAGACTTCGCTGATCGCATCTTTGGAGATACCCATTTTGTCCCATAATGTATGATTCGTCTTGATTTTTCCGTTGAGAAAGAAAACAGCCACCCCGAAAACAACTAAACAACAAATAACACAATAACAGCTTTTTTTCATGGATACAGTGCTCGAAGGGTGGAAATATCTGGATCTTGCGGATTTGATGCCTGTGAATTTATTCCGTCAATCATAACCGAGTATCCTGTAGTGTTATGAGCTAAACCAATTGCATGCCCCATTTCATGACATGCTAGTTTACTCCATAACGATGTATTTGAATAGTAACCAAAAGACATCATTCTACCTGCACTCATCGGTTTTGCAGAACTAACAACTAATACTATCCATAAAAAAGCGCATATTGTTTTTTTCAAACTTTCAGTCTCCTTATATTTTATATCGGCAAGAGATTCCTCTCTTGCATAATAGCACAACATCAGAATTTCACTTTTGAAGGTAATGTTGATTAAGAAAACTTATAAATACTATATTCCCTTTACTAAACGGAAGTTTGCGAAGCAAACTTCTTAAGTTGAGCTCCGCTCAACTTACGCCCACCACATCTCTCCTGCAGTCTCTTCGATCATGACATTCTTGACCATGGCAATAGCCTTCTCAAGACCTTCCTTAACGCTCATAAGGCTGTCCTCATGCTCGATGGAAAGAGCTCCGTCATAACCATAAGTCTTCAGAGCAGTCACGATATCCTTCCAGTACTGCTCGCCGTTGCCGTAACCTACGGTACGGAAGACCCAAGATCTCTCGGGGATCAGACCGTAATGCTTGGTATCCAGTACACCATTCTTAGCGGTGTTGTACTGATCGATACGGGTATCCTTTGCGTGGAAGTGGAAAATGGCACCCTTCAGTTCACGGATAGCAGCTACGGGATCCATGCCCTGCCAGATCAGATGGCTGGGATCAAAGTTAGCACCCAGTTCGGGACCGACTGCTTCACGCAGTTTCAGGCAGGTCTCAGGATTGTAGACGCAAAAGCCGGGATGCATCTCAAAAGCAACGTGCTTTACACCATGTGTACGGACAAACTTGACTTCTTCCTGCCAGTAAGGGATCAGGACTTTGTTCCACTGATAATCCAGGAT
>JAZUHQ010000029.1:0-5133 GCA_045641805.1 Lachnospiraceae bacterium | reverse complement strand
AAATATACATAAAAACTGGAAATATTTCCCAATTGGACTGCGTTTATAAACGGAAATGCATGATTTGTCATTGACAAACGTTATGCGTAGTGCTATTTTAGTTAGTAAATCGGGCACTTTAATGATATGAAATGAAAGATTTGAATCTGGAACTTTCATTTTCGAGCCTGAATAGTATGAATAATATGCCGGAAGAATGTTTCCGGTAAGCGCTGAGGAGGAAAATTGAAATGAAAAAAGGTTTAAGTATGGCAATGGTTGCGCTTATGGCAATCGGTATGCTTGCAGGTTGTGGTTCCAAAGAAGCTCCAGCTCCAGCACCAGCTGCAACAGAGGCAGCTACAGAAGCTGCTGAAGAAGGCGGCGAAGATGCAGAGGCTGCAGCTTACACAACAATTAAGGAAGGCGTTCTGATGGTAGGTACAGAGATCGGCTACCCTCCAATGGAATACTTTGATGAAGATGGTGCAACACCAATCGGTTTCGATATGGAGCTTGCACAGGCACTCGCTGACGAGATGGGTCTTGAGCTTCAGCTTGTTGATACAGCTTGGGATGGTATCTTCGCAGGTGTTGATACAGGTAAGTACGATGTAATCCTTTCTTCCGTATCCTGGACAGAAGATCGTAACGAGAACTACCTTCTTTCCAAGACATATGTAGCAAATGCACCTGTTCTTGTTGTTCCTAACGATTCCGCAATCGCTGACGTTCAGGATCTTGCAGGCGGCGTTGTTGTAGGTGTTCAGATGGAGACAACAGCTGACTACCTCATGCAGAGATACATTGCTGATGGCGTAGATATGGACCTCAGAACATATGAGAAGGTTATCAACACATTCGACGATCTTAAGATTGGTCGTTCCGATGCTGTATGTACAGACTCTGTAGTTGCAGCTTACTACCTTGGCGATGAGGCTTCCAACTACCAGACAGTTTGGGAAGCTGATGAGAAAGAGCCTATCTGCATGTGCTTCAAGAAAGGCAACGATGCATTAAAGGATGCTATGGAAGCTGCTCTTGATGCTGTAGCAGCAAGCGGTAAGCTTGGTGAGATCGCTACAACATACTTCGGTTCCGATATCACAGCAGATTTATTCTAATTGAGCGGAACTCAATTTAAAAACAATGATTAAATGAACAGGTAACTGCTGCAACTTTGGTTGTTGCAGCAGTTCTTTTCATTTTGTCCCCAAAGACCGGGGAACAAAAAGCGCTCCTTTTTTAGAAGCGCATTTGTGCGTTATAAGAGGATCGTATGTTCAGGAAACAAAAGCCCTTTCCCGAGCAGATGATCTTCGACATGATGAAAACATATATAAAGGAGATTTATTATGGATAAAGTGATGTTATGGGTGCCACAGCTTTTAAATGGTGCCAAGATGACGATCATTGTTACGATCATTTCCGTTGGTATTGGTCTTATTCTCAGCCTTTTCCTTGCCCTTGGTAAGATGGCTAAAAACCCACTGATCAACAAACCTTGCAGTGCCTACATCTTTTTCTTCCGTGGCACACCACTGATGATGCAGATCTTCTTCATTTACTATGGTCTGCCTCAGATCCATCCTGCACTGACGATCAACAGTGCCTTTGTTGCAGCACTTGTTGCTTTCATTCTGAATACATCTGCTTACCTTGCCGAAAACATCCGTGCAGGTATCCAGTCTATCGATAAAGGTCAGTATGAGGCATCCAAGGCGCTCGGTATGACATATGCTCAGACAATGCGTCTGGTTATCATTCCACAGACAGTAAGACGTCTGATTCCACCTGTAGGTAATGAGTTTATCATGGTTCTGAAGGACGTATCCCTTGTATCCATCATCGGTCTTGCCGATCTGACAAAGGTTACACGTGCGATCTCATCCTCTCAGGCAACAGCGATGGTTTACATTCCGGCTATGATCATTTACCTGATCATCACTGCTTTCTTCTCATTCATCTTCAATAAGCTTGAGAAGAAGTATTCCGTATATGAATAAGGAGGAATAAAAAATGGCACTGATCAGAACAGAGAAGCTCTCCAAGAGCTTTGGTGATTTAAATGTATTAAAGTCTATCGACCTGACTGTTGAGCAGGGCGAGGTTATTGTTATTATCGGACCATCCGGTGCCGGTAAATCTACTTTCCTCCGTTCATTAAATACACTGGAGGAGATCACAAGCGGTAAGATCTTCATTGATGAAGAGCTGTTTGTCCATGCAGAAAACGGTAAGATCGTGGATGCCATGGCACCTGAGAAGCATAAAGCACTGCTTCTTGAGATGGGCATGTGTTTCCAGAGATTTAATCTTTTCCCACATCTGACTGTTAAGGAAAATGTCAAGCTGGCACCGATCAATGTCAGAAAGATGCCGGAAGCTGAGGCTGATGCCAAGGCACTGGAACTGCTTGCCAAGGTTGGTCTTGCAGATAAGGCAGATGTTTATCCTAACCGTCTTTCCGGTGGTCAGCAGCAGCGTGTTGCGATCGCGCGTGCACTGGCAATGGAACCAAAGATCATGCTCTTTGACGAGCCAACATCCGCTCTCGACCCTGAACTTGTAGGTGAAGTTCTGGCGGTTATGAAGGACCTTGCTGCTCAGGGTATGACAATGCTCTGTGTGACTCACGAGATGGGCTTTGCTCGTGAAGTTGCAGACCGTGTTGTATTTATGGCAGACGGCTATATTCTTGAAGAAGGCACACCTGCTGAACTCTTCTCCAATCCAAAGAACGAGAAGGCAAAACAGTTCCTGGCAAGTGTTCTGTAAGATAATCAATATCCTCCGGGTTTCGACTCGGGGGATTTCTTTTTATTTTGGCAAGGATGATTCCGGTCGTCATGGCTGATCGTAAATTCCTGTTGAACTAAGCCTGCTTCCTTCGCAATGCCTTTTAAAGGCTGCCTGTAAAACTCGGCTCCACTCGTTGCCACTCCGCTTCGCCTCAGACAGTTTCGGCAGCCTTAGCATTATGCTCAGTCCGCAGGCAAGGTCAACAACGGAATTTCCTTTATGCCATGCGCTGGAATCGCCTTGCTCTTGCATCAGAAATCCCACTGTGATTTCTTTCTCACAGACAGATTTTCAGGACATATCGTTAGATCCGAGGGCTGAAATGCATAAAGAACTTTGCCTAGTCGCACAGCCCGAAATAAGAACGAAATGCTAAGCCCGACGAGTATGTTTGAGCCGCAATGAGCGTAAGCGAATGGAGGTGTGTTACGCAGGAGGGCTTTAATAGGCATCGTTCGTTTGAGGGCGTTGTAAGACTGGAAAGTTCGACTCGCATTCAGCACCGGATCTTAAACGATAGTCTTTAAAAATCGTCTTGTAAAGAGTACTCTATGGTCCACATAAAAGGACAAGAAAAGCGTGGATTTTGGGGTGAAAATGGTTTACAATAAAGTCCTTGGAGGTTCACAATCATGGAAATCGAAAGAAAGTTTTTAATAAAGGAAATGCCTCAGGATCTGGAGAAGTATGACAGTCATCTGATCGAGCAGGCTTATCTCAACGTGTCTCCTGTGGTGCGTGTGCGCAGACAGGATGATACCTATTACATGACCTATAAGGGCGGCGGCATGATGGCCAGGGAAGAGTACAACCTGCCCCTGGATGCGGCGTCCTATGAACATTTACGCGAGAAGGCGGACGGCAACATTATCACCAAGCGGCGTTACCTGATCCCGCTGGATCCATACACGATTGAGCTGGATGTCTTCTACGGTGCTTTTGAAGGGATGATCCTGGCAGAAGTGGAGTTCCCTTCCGTGGAGGAGGCCAATGCCTTTACGGCACCTGACTGGTTTGGTCAGGATGTGACCTATGATGGCCGCTATCATAACAGCTATCTCAGCAGAAAGGAGCTGTAGATGAGCAACAAGAACAAGGCGATCATCTGTATTCTGATCTCCGCATTTTCTTTCTCCATCATGAATCTGTGTGTCAAGCTGGCCGGCGATCTTCCGCCGATCGAGAAAAGCTTCTTCAGAAACCTGGTGGCGGCGATCGTGGCATTCATTCTTTTAAAAAGAAGCAAAGCCGGTTTCTCATTTCAGAGAGAAAACCTGCCTTTCTTCATTATCAGAGCATCCATGGGTACCCTGGGCATTTTCTGCAACTTCTATGCCCTCAGCAACATGGTCCTCTCCGATGCTTCCATGCTGAATAAACTGTCCCCATTCTTCACGCTCCTTTTTTCCTATCTCTTCCTGAAGGAAAAACTGACACCTTTCCACTTCTTCAGCATTGTAGTGGCTTTCGTGGGTAGTTTATTCATCATCAAACCATCCTTTGACTTTGTGACCGTCTTTCCGGCCTTCTGTGGCCTTCTGGGTGGTATCTGCGCCGGCGGCGCCTATACCTGTGTCCGTTACCTGGGACTTAAGGGTGAAAAGGGACCCTTCATCGTCTTCTTCTTTTCTACCTTCAGCTGCCTGTGTGCAGTCCCTTACCTCATCTTCTTCTTTAAGCCGATGACAATGGCTCAGCTTCTGATTCTCCTTGGTGCCGGTGCCGGCGCGGCAGGCGGTCAGTTCAGCATTACTGCAGCCTATAAATATGCCCCTGCCAGAGAGGTCTCCATTTATGACTATACACTGGTCATCTTTGCAGCCATCTGGAGTGCCATTTTCTTTGACGAGCTTCCGGACTGGCTCAGTATCCTCGGCTATGTCATGATCTTCGGTATGTCTGTGGCACAGTTTATTTATAATAACCGGAAGGCAGAGAAGCCTGAAAAAGCATAGGTTGAGCTTGGGCAAAGCTTAAGTATTCACAGAAAAACAAAAACGACAATTATGGTTAACTTAGGTTTACCATAATTGTCGTTTTTTTGCTTTTTTTAGACTTTTTTTATTTACATCCTCATAGCAATAGACTATACTTGTCTCGTTGAACGCTTGCAGCCGGTCAGAGACCGGCGTTGCTATCTATATACTAAGGAGGATTTTTAAAATGAGCGTACAGGTAGAAATGTTAGAGCATAACATGGCCAAATTAACAATTACAGTTCCTGCTGAAAATTTCAATAAAGCAATCACAGCTGCTTACAAGAAGATGAAGAACCAGATTTCCGTTCCTGGTTTCAGAAAAGGTAAAGTGCCACAGGCTATGGTTGAGAAGATGTACGGCGCAGGTATCTTC
>JAZUHQ010000028.1:0-5190 GCA_045641805.1 Lachnospiraceae bacterium | reverse complement strand
TATCCAGAAGTTACAGCAGAAGATCAAGGAGACACCTGTGGATGCTAAAATCGAACTGAGTGGCTCTTTCTGTATGAATAACTGTGCCAACGGTAAGTCGGAGGCCAAGCGGTCTTAGGAAGACAACACTTGAAACCAACTCCTTGGCTCACAGAACGACATGGCTACGATCCGACTTAATTATCCAGAAGTTACAGCAGAAGATCAAGGAGACACCTGTGGATGCTAAAATCGAACTGAGTGGCTCTTTCTGTATGAATAACTGTGCCAACGGTGTCAGCGTAAAGATTGGCGATGAAATCTTCAGCGTATCTCCGGATACAGTTGATGCATTCTTTGAGAAGGAAGTTCTCGGGAGACTGTAAACATGAGCGTCATTGGATTTAAAAAGGCCAGATGTAAAGACTGTTATAAATGTGTGCGAAATTGTAAGGTCAAAGCGATCCGTATTGTTGACGATCATATCCAGTTTAAAGCAGATGAATGTGTGGAGTGCGGTCAGTGTCTGGCTTCATGCCCACAGGATTCCATCGTATTTATCCGAAATGTAGACCGTATCCGCAGCATTATTGAGAGCGGCCAGAAGACAGTCGTTTCTCTGGCACCGGCTTATCTCGGTATCTTCAGTGAAGCGACACCGGATCAGATGGCAGCAGCACTGAAAAAGATCGGTTTTACCTATGTTCATGAGACCGCGGAGGCGGCCTATTATGTGACACGGGAATATATGAAATTTTTGGAGTCGGCACCGGAAAATGGGATTATCCTGACTTCTTCCTGTGCAGCCATCAATAACCTGATCGAGCAGTATCACCCGGATATGATTCCTTATCTTGCACCGGTTGTGACACCGGCGATCGCCCATGCCAGAATGCTGAGAAATCAGTATGGTCCGGATGTCAAGATCGTTTATATCAGCCCATGTACAGCAGATGCAGGCGATGCCCTTCAGGATGCACGTACAAAGGGTGTAGTGGATGAGGTCCTGGATATCCGAACACTCAGAGACTGGCTTCGAGGCCTTGGAATCAAGATTCCTGAACTGGCGCCAAGCCGGATGGACAATCTGGATCCAAAGGTTCTGCGCCTGTTTGCTGTCAGCGGCGGCGTCCTGTCTTCCATCAAGGCAGACAAATCCCGCGTCTTTAAACAGAAGCGTCTCTATCTCAGCAATATCTCTACCTGTGAGGAGCTGTTTGACAGTATCCGCAATGGCGAGATTGAAAACTGTATCGTGGAGCTCCATTCCTGTATCGGCGGCTGTATCAACGGCCCAATGACAGGTGGTAAGAAGAGCGACCGATTCCGTTCCAAGATCAATATCAGTGCAAAGGTTGCCGAGCACGTGCTGCCGGATTACCCACCGCTTCCTGAGGGTGTGGATCTTCATAAGACCTTTGAAGACCACAAAAAGGAGACGGAGGATCCGACCGAAGAACAGATCCTTTCTATTCTTTCCAACTTTGGTATTGATTCCCATGAAAAAGAACTGAACTGTGGTGCCTGTGGTTTCGACTCCTGCCGAAAGAAAGCAGTGGCTGTCTTTAAAGGCAAGTCCGAGCCGTCCCTGTGTACCCCATTTATGTATGAGCAGGCACGCAAGATGTCTGAACTGGTGATCTCCGTTATGCCGGATATCATCATTCTCGTTGATAAAAACAGAAATATCTGTGAGTTTAACAATGCCGCAGAAGTGGCCTTTGTTATCTCTTCCGAGAGAGCAATCGGCCACCACATTTCCGAGATCATTGAAGATGATCTTGTTAATCAGGTGTTTGATAATAAACAGAGTCTGGTCAGAAAAAGAGTGGATTATGCGATGTACAGAATGCATACGGTCCAGAATCTGATCTATATCCGTGACCAGGAAAAGGTTCTCATTGTTATGAGAAATATTACTTCCGGTATTCGCAGACAGGAACAGCTGAAACATATGAAGCTGGAGTCTGTGACGATGGCTCAGAACGTCATCAATAAACAGATGATGGTTGCTCAGCAGATCGCCGGTCTTCTCGGTGAGACGACAGCGGAGACGAAATCAACCCTCCGTAAGATGCGCGATACGCTGATGAAAGAAGATGAGGATTCCGAGTTATGGAGGTAAACTTAAGCGTAAGTAAACAGAATCTGAATAAAAATGGCGAGGAACTCTGTGGTGATACAGCTGAGATCATCAAAACAGAGGATTCTGACATTGTCATTCTTTCCGATGGTATGGGCAGCGGCGTCAGAGCCAACATTCTGTCCACACTGACCACCTCTATCCTCGGTACCATGTTGAAAAACGGTGAGAGTATCGATGATTGTGTGGAAACCATCGCACTGACACTGCCGATCGATCCGGTCCGTCACGTGGCTTATTCCACCATGTCTATCCTGCAGATTTACAGAGATGGCAAGGGTAAACTGGTTGAATACGATGCACCTGCCTGTATCATTATCCGTGACGGTAAGCGCATCAATCTGCCCTATGTGGACCGAGAGATCGCCGGCAAGATGATCCGTGAATATGATTTTGAAGTTCAGAAGGATGACTTTTTTATTCTGATGAGTGATGGCGCCACCCATGCGGGTGTTGGCGGTAAATACGGGTTTGGTTGGGGAAATACCCGTATCGGAGAATACGTGGAGGCTCTTTTTACACAGGAGGATGTGAGTTGTGCGCGAATCGCTTCTGCGATCATTGAGGAGTGCAAAGACCTCTATGATCAGAGACCGGGCGATGATACAACGATCATTGTTGCCGGCGTTTCCGAGCGTCGTGACCTGAATATCTTCACAGGTCCGCCAAAGAAAAAAGAATTCGATACACTTGTCATGCAGGAATATATGGGAAAACCCGGATATCATGTCGTCAGTGGCGGTACCTCCGCGACGATCTGCAGCCGTTATCTGGGTAAACCAATCATTCCATCCCTTTTCTATTCCGATCCGGATATCCCTCCAACTGCAGAAATCGAGGGCCTGGATCTGGTTACAGAAGGTGTTCTGACACTGAACAGAACTGTGCAGCTCCTTCAGGAGTACAATGCAGGTGCACAGACGGAACAGTTCTTTGTGGCACTGGATGATGAGAATGGTGGTGCACAGCTGGCGAAGATGATCATCGAGAAATGTACACATCTCAGTCTGTTTGTCGGTACGGCCATGAATCCTGCGCATCAGGCAGCAGGTCTTCCGTTCGACCTGAGTATCCGTATGCGTCTTGTGGATCGAATCATAGAAGAAAGCAAAAAAATGGGGAAGGTTGTTTCTGTAAAATACTATTAAACTATTCAAAAGAATTTGGAGAATTTATTAATGAAGAGAAATTTCGTTACAGATATCAACAAAATCAAATATGAAGTTAACACGGAAGTGGCCAGACTTTCTTTTGAAGGTCTGCTGGAGGAGAAGCAGAATGAGATTCCATTCAAGATCATTCCGGGCAGATCCGCTCAGTACCGTTGCTGTGTTTATAAAGAAAGAGAGATCATCCGTGAGCGTGTGCAGATCGCCATGGGCCGTTCCTCTCTTCCTGGAAAAGACAACAAAAACATTGTTCAGGTCATTGAGGCTGCCTGCGAAGGTTGTCCGATCAACCGATTCAATGTCACCAATAACTGTCAGATGTGTATGGCCAAGAAATGTCTGGGTGCCTGCGCATTTGATGCGATCCGTTTTGAGGCGGGTCATGCGGTCATCGACCATAAGAAATGTAAAGAATGCGGCCGTTGTGCCCAGTCCTGTCCATATAATGCCATCGCTGACCTCATGCGTCCATGTAAGAGAAGCTGTCCTGTTGATGCCATTACCATGGATGAGGACAACATCGTCGATATCAATGAAGAGAAGTGCATCAACTGTGGTCAGTGTGTTCTGAACTGCCCATTCGGTGCATTATCCGATCGATCCTTCATGGTGGATATCATCAAGATGATCAATGCAGGCTTTGACGTCTATGCCATGGTTGCGCCTGCGGTAGAAGGTCAGTTTGGCCCTGGTGTCACGATCGGTATGCTGAGAGACGCGATCAAAAAACTGGGCTTTAAAGATATGTATGAAGTCTCTCTCGGTGCAGACTTTGTCTCCAAACATGAAGGTGAAGAGCTGATCGAGCACTACGAGGAAGGCAAGAAGATGACCACATCCTGTTGTCCTGCTTTTGTATCCATGATCAAGAAGCACTATCCTCAGGTCCTTCAGTATATGTCCACAACAGTTTCTCCAATGCAGGCAACCGCAAGACTGATCAAGGCGGTTCATCCTGAAGCCATCTGTGTCTTCATCGGTCCATGTATTGCCAAGAAGGCGGAGGTTATCGAGTCTGTCACATTCGATGGTGCAGACTATGCGATGACATACGAGGAACTCTGCTCCATGCTGGATGCCAAGGGTATCGATTTTGATGCTGAAGCAGAAGACTATCAGCAGGGCAGTAAATATGCAAAGAACTATGCAATCTCCGGTGGTGTGACAGCAGCGGTGATCCAGTCCTTCAAGGAAGCCAAGAAGGATGTCCAGCTCAAGACCTTAAAGTGCGATGGTGCGGCTGAGTGTAAGAAGGCCCTCATGATGCTCAAGATCGGTAAGCTCCCTGAAGACTTCGTGGAAGGTATGTGCTGTGTCGGCGGCTGTGTCAATGGTCCTGCAAGTCTTGGTAAGGAGAGAACATTCGTCAAAGACCGTAACGCCCTCATTGCCAAAGCGGATAGCCGTGGTGTCCTTGAGACCGTTGCCAAGTATGATGATCTTGGTATCAACATGACACGCATGGATTAATATCAAATTAAAAATACATCGAATAAATTCAAAAACAGGAATCATTCCTATTGACAAATGAGACTTCATCATTTATCATATCAGTAATGATTCCTGTTTTACATTTTGGCGAGGTATTTATATGGGGACAACGAAATTCAGCAGACAGAGGGAGAGCATCATCCGGAATCTGAAGGAAAGATGTGACCATCCTACTGCAGAAATGATCTATGAGGATGTCCGCAAGGAGAATCCGAATATCAGCCGAGGCACGGTTTACCGCAATCTTGCACTGCTTGTGGACAATGGTGACGTTTTAAAACTTCAGTGTGGTGAAAACATGGACCGTTATGATGGCTGTACCGCTCAGCATTACCACTTTGTCTGCAAAAACTGTCATGAGGTGACAGATCTGTCCATGCCGGCCATGGACCATATCAATGTACTGGC
>JAZUHQ010000027.1:0-3527 GCA_045641805.1 Lachnospiraceae bacterium | reverse complement strand
TCCCTTTCCGATCGTTTCGGACTACAGGTCACCTTCCGCCGTCCCGATAAGGCTACCTATCTTAACATCGTTCATTATCTTGCCAATGAACATGGTATCGATATGCCGATCGAACAGCTGGATATGGAGGCCGAGAGATACATTCTCGGAAGAGGCAACCGTTCTGCGCGTGCCGCAAGACAGTTCATCGATATTCTGTTGTCGAAAGAATAAAAACAGTATCTATTAATCATTATAAAAGTCCTATATAATCACCTTTCCTTGGGCGGCATCTGCACACAGTGATCAGGTCAGTGCGATCGGATCGTCTTTGCAGCGAGCCGCACAAGGATGGTGTTATATAGGACTTTTTATATTCTTGTTGATTCAAACCGGACTTATTCAGCGATCAATCTCTTCGGGTGCAGCAGAACGATCTCTTCCACCTTGTCCCAGTTCTCCAGAACGATCTGGGCGATGGCGGGATCATACATCTTACCCATGTTGATCATGATCTCTTCTTTACATTGGTCCAGAGTCATACTATCTCGGTAGACTCTCTTGGAGGTCATGGCATCGATGGAATCCGCAATGGCAATGATCCTAGATTCCAGCGGGATCTCTTCCCCTTTCAATCCATCCGGATATCCTCCGCCATCATAACGTTCATGATGATGCAGGATGATCTCCGATATCTCTTTCATACCGGATGCTTTACCGATAATATACGCACCGATAGCCGAATGACGCTTCATCAGAGTGAATTCCTCCGAAGTCAGTCTGCCGGGTTTTAAAAGAACATTATCGGGAACACCGATCTTACCGATGTCATGCAGATGAGCTGCCATTTCCAGGTTTGTCAGCGTCATATTCGATAATCCCAGTTTCTCTCCGATCATCCAGGAAAGATGACGTACACGATCGGAATGGGAGGCAGTATATTGGTCTTTGGCTTCCACCGTCGAGACGATACAGTCGATGATGTCACTGAAGTCCTTTGCTCTGTCCCTGTTCTTTCCCCCGGTCATGATAGTCTTATTTCGGAACATACGGATATCGGCTTCCTGTTTCCAGTCCGTAATGCTCATATAGGTACCTGCAGATGTCAAAAGATGGCAGGCCCCACGGGCGATGGAGAGTTTCCATCGACTGGCAATATTCTTTACCTTAATAGCCTCATCTAACTGATTGTCCAGATGCTGGACAGATCCATGGACGTTACGCATGATGACAACAAACTCATCTCCTCCGATACGGAAACAGCTGTTATCCTCATTTTCATAGACCTCACGAACAACCTGAGACGCCGCGATGATCAGGTCATCACCTGCGGAGTGGCCAAAGGTATCGTTCGTGATCTTAAGGCCATTGACATCCATCATGATCAGAACAGCATCTTCTTTACCGATACACTCTCTTTCCACTTCCTCCAGTTTTTTCTCATAGGCACGGCGGTTAGGCATACCGGTCAGCTGGTCATAATACGACAGTCTTTCCGAGATCTTCATCTCAGAGATCTTTAATTCTTCTACTCGTCTCTTCTCGATCTGGTGGATCACGATGGCAACAGATAATGAGATCAGGAACAGGATCACACCGATCAATAAGGTATTTCGATAATAGGTAACCCCTTTATACCAGTACATGAGGATTGAGAGGATCGCACTGATACTAAGGAAGGCAGAACCTGCCATAATATAATTGATCTCCTGCCTGATGTCAGCTTTCTTTCTGGCAGGGATCAGATTGATAAAGGCCGCAATGATCGTGATGATGGCCAGTACATGGGCTGAGAAAAAGGTCTTATCTAGTCTAGCCATGCCTGCAAGGCTCAAAACGGCCTGTGCTGACAGATTGATCAAGCCCAGGATCATTACCATCAAAAGGCTCTTTCCTCTTTTTCCGCAGCTGATCCAGATAAAAGCAGCCATGGGAAGAGGCAATGCCATTAAGGAAAAATATGAGATCAGACCGATCAGTTCCTGGGGCATCCTGGTTAATACCGGAAGATAGGAATCGGTACTTCCCCAAAGAAATGCAAAGAACAGGAATAGTCCAAGGGGAATCCATCTCTCATCTTTTCGATTTCGAATAAGATCAAACAGAGCGGAAACAACAATACCGATCAGGATCAGGATCAGGATCCCTAAAATGATCACTGTACCGATATCATTTTTGATGATCTCATAGCGTGCTGAATACAGTGCTCCGCAATAGATCTCCGGAAGGATGACCGTATCATTAGATGCGGTGAATTCAAAGGTGATGGTACCGCCATGCTTAGGGATCTCCAGGAAATGATAATCCGTAAACATGAGCTGTGTATTCAGTTTACTTAAATTGACTTCATAAAGTACATGAGGACCGGTCCTGACGCGAAGTGACTGTCTGACATTGTCGAATTGAAGGATCTCATCATCACTGTCAAAGCCATCCAGATCTCTGGTAATGGTCACAACTTCACCAGGGTTTGCCGGAACTTCACAGGGAATTTCGATCGGATATGCATTTCCGTTTTCGTCTCTGAACATCCATCCGGAAGTCAGCGAATGCAAAGGAGAATAGTCTTTCTTTACGACCGGTATATTGATAGAGGTAATCTCAGACTGAAGGATCACAAGTGCACGAACAAAACAAAACATCACAAAGACAAAACTGATACCGGATGCCACGATCAGAATCCTTTTTAAAGTAGCTCTCACTTGCTGTATTCCTCCTTTCTTTCGGTCTATCAGATGTAACCGATACCATATTAAAGTATTCGTGTAAACAAAAAAGCGGTCTGTAGAAAATGACCGCTTAATTGCTGTAACCATGGTACCCCTCGGGGTACTTTTTTTCTTATTTGATCTTTCCGTTTTCACTGGTCCTTTTAGTGATAAATGTTAAAACAAAGCCGTATACGATGATCGTACCAAGGACAATAGCTAAGGATTCCTTAAACAGAACCTCACCGTAATGGGCCGCCTGTTCGTTATTTTTCTGGAGAAAATAACTGAGGCAGTAATACAGATTGCCCCCGGGGATCAACGGAATGATCGCAGGGATATAGATCATGGTTGAAGGTGTCTTCATGACTCTCGCCACGATCTCGGCAAAGAGCGCCACCGCAAAAGCAGCGACAAACATGCCCACCGTATCATTCATTGTCAGATGAAAAGCGATCAGATAGGCGATCCAGGAGATAGCACCGCCAAGAAAGATCACCGGGAAATAACGGGAGCGGATCTTAAAGAAGATTCCGAAACCCAGGCTTGCAATGCCGGCCATTAAAATCTGAATCAACTCTCTCATAATCCTAACCTCACGATCGTCATAACAAGGAAGTATCCCAGTCCGATAGACAGTGCACGTAAGAGCGCATCACTCATGGTCAGAAGACCACTGATAGTGTCTCCGATCACCATGTCACGGATACCGTTGCAAAATGCCAATCCGGGGATCAACAGCATGATATTACCGATGATGACCATATCCTGAGAAACCTGAGGAAACCAGGTACTGAAGAAAAAGGCCATGGCAGTAAACAATCCTGTCAGAAGGATATT
>JAZUHQ010000026.1:0-4894 GCA_045641805.1 Lachnospiraceae bacterium | reverse complement strand
GGACTTGTTTGGCTCTTTGCCTGTGTGCTGTTTAACCTTATCCTGAACAGCTGGGATACGTGTGGCACCACCAACGAGAAGAACCTTTGTGATCTCGTTCATGGAAAGACCTGCATCGCGAAGTGCGTTCTGTACAGGTGTTGCTGTTCTCTCAACAAGGTCATGAGTGAGCTCATTGAATTTAGCACGTGTGAGGTTCATATCAAAATGCTTTGGACCTTCAGCTGTTGCTGTGATGAATGGCAGATTGATGTTTGTTGTTGTTGCGCTTGAAAGCTCTTTCTTAGCCTTCTCAGCAGCTTCACGAAGTCTCTGCATAGCCATCTTGTCGTCGGAAAGGTCTACACCCTCTGTTCTCTTGAACTCGGAAAGCATGTACTGTGTGATCTTGTTATCGAAGTCGTCACCACCAAGTCTTGTATCACCGTTTGTAGAAAGTACTTCGATGACACCATCACCGATCTCAATGATAGATACATCGAATGTACCACCACCAAGGTCGTATACCATGATCTTCTGCTCGTTCTCGTTGTCAAGACCGTAAGCAAGTGCTGCAGCTGTTGGCTCGTTGATGATACGCTTTACATCAAGACCAGCGATCTTACCTGCATCCTTTGTTGCCTGTCTCTGAGCATCGTTGAAGTAAGCAGGAACTGTGATAACAGCTTCTGTTACGGACTCACCAAGGTAGCTCTCAGCATCTGCTTTCAGTTTCTGAAGAACCATAGCGGAGATTTCCTGTGGAGAATACTTCTTGCCGTCGATCGTTACTCTGTAATCAGAGCCCATATGTCTCTTGATGGAAGAGATTGTATTGTCTGCATTTGTAACTGCCTGACGCTTTGCTGGCTCACCAACAAGACGCTCGCCTGTCTTTGTGAAAGCAACAACAGATGGTGTTGTTCTTGCGCCTTCTGTGTTGGCGATAACAACCGGCTTACCACCTTCCATAACAGCTACACATGAATTTGTTGTACCTAAATCAATACCGATAATTTTACCCATTGTAAATTCCTCCTGAGAATTGTCTATTTGAAATGTTAATGTTGTCTGCCTGTTTCGTTTTATTCTGCAACCATAACCATGCTGTGTCTGATCACGCGTTCCTTATACTTGTAACCTTTCTGGAACTCCTGAATGATGTGACCGGACTCAACCTCTTCGCTTGGCTGCTGCATGACTGCGTTGTGAAGCATTGGATCAAATTCCTGACCGGCTGCCTCGATCACTGTCACGCCTGAATCCTCCAGCACCTTTGTCAGCTGCTTGTAGATCATCTCTACGCCCTGTGCAAAGGAACCTGCTTTTTCTTCTTCGGATAAGCCCTGAAGGCCTCTCTCGAAATTATCAACAACCGGAAGGATCTTGACGATGAAATCGGAAGCACCGATCTCATAGTTCTGTGTCTTCTCCTTCTCAGTACGTTTTCTGTAGTTATCAAACTCTGCCATCTGACGCATCAGACGATCCTTGAGTTCATCGATCTGCTCATCTTTTTTATCTTTCTTTTCCTTCTTGAAAAAGCCCTTTTCTTCCTTTGCAGGCTCCTCGGCAGATGCCTCTGCTTCCGCTTCCTGCTCAGCTTCTTTCGCTTCTTCTACAACTTCCTCCTGAACAGCTTCCTGTTCAAGATCTTTTGTTTCCTGATTCTCAGCCATGATCAGCTGCCTCCTGTCTGTTAATCATCTTTTTTATCTTTAAATATCGCATCAAGCTGCGACATGACAGTCTCTAAGTTGTTGACTACTTTCTTGTAGTCCATACGTTTTGGTCCGATGATACCGATGGTACCCTGAACGCCTTCTTCCAGTTCATACGTCGCTGTGACGATACTGCAGTCTTTCATGGACTGTACCGGTGATTCGGAACCAATGTAGACCTGAATGCCCTGGCTGTGATCGTTGTTGGCAATCAGCTCTGTCAATCCCTGTCTTTCTTCAAGCGCATACAGGATCTCACCGGTCTTCTCTCTGTCTCCCAGTTCAGGATACTTGAGAAGATTTGTTGTACCGCTTGTGTAGATTTCCGTATCATCCTGCTCCTGGATCACGTCCACGATCAGGTCGATCAGGTCTGTGACCACATCTCTGTAATCCTTGGCCTGCTTCTTGATCGTACCGATCAGCTCCATGTTGATCTCCTGAAGAGATAAGCCCTGAAGATAAGTGTTCATCAGAAGATTCAGTTTCACAACTTCCTCATTATCCAGCGGCTGGACCAGATTCAAAAGCTTATGTTTGATCGTATTGCCTTCCAGCATCATGACCACCAGAAGCTGTGAGGCATCCACCAGCGAAAGCTGAATGAATTTGAGCTTGTTCTTCTGGTTCTTCGGAGACGTGATCAGAGATGCATAGTTGGTGTTGGTGGCAAGGACCTTAACGACCTGCTTGAGCATCTGCTCCAGCTTGTCCACCTTCTTGACCATCATCTCATTCTCTTTGATGATCTCCTCTGTTTTTGTCTTCATCATGCTGTCGACATAGAACCTGTAACCTTTATCGGTTGGGATTCTGCCCGCGGATGTGTGTGGCTGGAAGATATAACCCATCTCTTCCAGGTCTGACATCTCGTTTCGGATCGTCGCAGAACTGAGTTTCAGATCCGTGAATCTGGAAATCGTTCTTGAGCCTACCGGTTCGCCGGTATCGAGATAAGTCTGAATGATCGCATTTAAGATCTTGACCTTTCGTTCATCCAGTTCCATGATCTTTCACCCTTTCCTTTTTGTTAGCACTCACTTGCTTCGACTGCTAACATCTGTTCTGAAGATAAAATAACACCATCCATACCAAATGTCAAGCAATACGGAAACGAATTTTTCTTTTTAATCTTGTTTATATTTTGTTTAGAAAAGTCAAAATCCCCGGACAAATAGTCCGGGGATCGATCGATTGGGTTCAGTTTTAAAGAAGAAAATCCGAGAGGATCCAGTTGGCCACATCCAGTCCCTCCTCTGTCAGGGCCAGATGCGCTTTAGCTTGATCATAGGCCAGAAGGCCCATAGCCTCATACTTACGAATCACATCGCCGTAGACTTCCTCCATCGTTTTGCCAAAGCGATGAGCAAAGGCGCTTGTGCTCACGCCCTCGATGCATCTGAGGCCCAGAAACATGGTCTCTTCGATCTGGTCATTGACCGACAGCCATTCATCCTGAGACAAGTCAAAGCGGTCCATATAGACGGAGAGATCGGTCGTGTTGGTGAAGCGATGACTGCCGATCATGGAAGCAGCGCCAAGGCCCAGTCCCAGATAGTCCCCTCTCTGCCAGTAAGTCATGTTGTGTTTGCAGGCAGCGCCCGCTTTCGCATAGTTGGAGATCTCATAGCGGCCATAGCCTTTTTCCAAAAGAAGACGTTGGGTCTCATGGTACATAGCCCTCTCACTGTCTTCATCCGGCAGCGGAAGGATCTCACCCTTCTCTTCTATATAAGAAGAAGGACGTTCATACTGAAGGACCTCCTGATCATCCGAGCCATAGAGGTCGCCAAAGGGTGTTCCCTCTTCGATGATCAGACTGTAAGCAGAGATATGTTCCGGCTCAAGTGCCAGCGTCTCTTTTAAGGTTTCCAGATAGGAGTCGGTCGTCTGTCCAGGGAGTGCCGACATGAGATCGATATTGATATTGGTAAAACCCACTCTCCTTGCTGCCTCATAGTTTCTCAGGAAATCTTCCTTTGTATGAATACGGCCAAGATAAGCCAGCTCCCCGGCATTCATGGACTGAAGGCCAAAGCTGATACGGTTAATGCCGGCCGCCCTGAAGGCGGCAAGCTTTGCTTCATCCACGGTTCCCGGATTGCACTCAGATGTGATTTCTGCTTTGGGATTCACATGGAAACAACTTTTGACACAGTCCATCAGGGCCTGCATCTGAGATCCGGTCATGAGAGACGGCGTTCCGCCGCCGATAAAGATCGTATTGATTTCATAGTTTTGATAAGCATCCGCTTTTTCTCTGATCTCTGTCTGGAGCCTTGTAAGATAGGCGGCTCTTGCCGCCTCATCCGCAGGGAAGGACAGAAAATCACAATACCTGCATTTTCTCACACAAAATGGAAAATGCAGGTATAGGCTAAGCGGCAGTTTTGACTGATCTGCCATTGATTCAACCTTTCCAGTGCGCGTCTTTTGAAGACACTAACTCTCGTCAAGCTTCAGAACGCTCATGAAGGCCTTCTGTGGAATCTCTACATTACCAACCTGACGCATACGTTTCTTACCTTCCTTCTGTTTCTCAAGAAGCTTCTTCTTACGTGAGATATCACCGCCGTAACACTTGGCAAGGACATCCTTACGCATGGCTCTGACGGTTTCACGGGCAATGATCTTACTGCCGATCGCTGCCTGAATCGGAATCTCAAAGAGCTGTCTTGGAATCTCATCCTTGAGCTTTTCGCACATCTTACGGCCACGCTCATAAGCGGATCCGGCAAAGACAACAAAGGATAAAGCATCGACGGCTTCACGGTTGACAAGGATATCGAGCTTGACAAGCTCGGAACGCTCATAACCCTTCATTTCATAGTCGAAGGAAGCATAACCTCTGGATCTGGACTTGAGTGCATCAAAGAAGTCGTAAATGATCTCATTCAGAGGGAGCTCATATTTAAGGAGCACACGGGTGGTCTCCAGATATTCTGTGCCAAGATAGAGGCCACGTCTCTCCTGGCAGAGCTGCATGATCGGTCCGATATAATCGGTGGTTACCATGATCTCTGCGGATACAACAGGCTCTTCCATATATTCGATTTCAGATGGATCCGGCATGTTGGATGGATTACTGAGTTCGATCATCTCACCATTGGTCTTGTAGATACGGTAAACAACCGATGGGGCTGTTGTGACAAGATCCAGGTTGTATTCTCGCTCCAGACGTTCCTGAATGATCT
>JAZUHQ010000025.1:0-2782 GCA_045641805.1 Lachnospiraceae bacterium | reverse complement strand
CAACTCCTTGGCTCACAGAACGACATGGCTACGATCCGACTTACCACACACAGGTTCTGATACTTGCCCGCCAAGAGACGGATCAGCTGGAACTGAGCAGTATTGGTATCTTGATACTCGTCCACCATAATATATTTAAATCGTTCCTGGTAATAACCAAGGACCTCACTGTCATGCTGCAGTAATTCTACGCATTTCACCAACAGATCATCGAAATCAAGGGCATTATTCTTCTTCAACACCTGCTGATACTCACGATAGACCTGAGCAATCTTCTGTCTGCCATAATCAGCAGCAGCACGCAGAGTAAACTCTTCCGGTGAGATCAATTCATTCTTTGCCGATGAGATCTCTGCCAGAAACATCTTCTCTTTGTATCGCTTGGTGTCTATCTCCAGACGCTTACAGATCTCCTTCATAACAGACTTCTGATCATCGGTATCATAGATAGAATAATTGGTATCATAGCCAAGACGATCGATGAAACGACGGAGGATCCGTGCACAGGTGGAATGAAATGTAGCCACCCAGATGCTCTCGGAACCATATCCGACGATATTATCGATACGCTCACGCATCTCACCTGCAGCCTTGTTAGTGAAGGTGATCGCCATAATATTATAAGGATTTACACCCTTCTCTTCGATAAGATATGCTGTTCGGTGTGTCAATACACGGGTCTTTCCGGATCCGGCTCCAGCCAGGATCAACAATGGCCCTTCCGTACAGAAAACAGCCTCTCTTTGTGGATCATTCAACAAATCATAATGAGCCAATTGGTACTCTCCTTTATAAAAAACTTGTGTTATATATGCTTTTCTACTATTATAGATTGCAGAATTAGCATTCAAAATTTTACTATTTGTACATACACGACGGTACCGTTGTGTAACAGAGGTTTTATATCATGACCATCGATATCAACGATCTTATCAATAGTATCAAAGAAAGTTTATCACGTATCGAGTACATTGATCCGGACAACATGCCGGATATTCCTCTTTACATGGATCAGGTCACACACTTCATGGAATCTCTTCTCGGTCCTACCAAACGCAGCAAGGACGACAAGATCCTGACCAAGACCATGATCAACAATTATACCAAAAACAAACTTCTGCCGCCACCGGAGAAGAAAAAATATAGCAAGGATCATCTCCTGACCCTGATCTTCATCTACTACTTCAAGAGTGTCCTTTCTCTGGAGGATATCAAACAGTTGTTATGTAGAATCAACGACAGATACAATCAGGATTCCACTCCGTCACTGGAAGAGATTTTCAGTACGGTCTTCTCCATGGAGGAACATCAGGTGGAACAAATCATCAATTCCGTTACCGATTCTTACGATATCAGCCGTAAAGTCATCGGCGATCTGGATCACATCAGTCAGAAAGAACGTGAATTCCTGGAGAAATACGCTTTTATCTCACTGTTGAACTTCGACATTTTTGTGAAAAAGCTGCTCATTGAGAAAATCATCGATTCTCTTCCGAATGCATAAAGAAACCCGGCAAGACCACTTGCCGGATTATTTTTTATTCACTTTTCTCGTCGATGTGTAAACGCTCAAATACCAGATCGTAACCGTCTGTTCCATAGTTGAGGGAACGATTTACACGGCTGATGGTTGCGGTGGATGCGCCCGTCTTCTCTGCAATATCCAGATAAGTACGATGTTCCCGAAGCATGCGGGCAACCTCATAACGCTGGGAGAAAGAAAGAATTTCGTTAATGGTGCATACATCCTCAAAAAATGCGTAACACTCTTCCTTGTTTTCCAAGCAAAGAATCGCATCGAATAAATGATCTACTGCCTCTGTCTTAATCTTTTTATTCATCGGTTACCTCCTGCAACACTCACTGTGTAAAATTTTAACACAGTAAAATGTGAAAGTAAAGTCGTTTCCCTGCTCCAAACAGGGATATCAGAAAGCCGATCAGCTGGCATGATAAAGCTGATAATAGAAGCCTCCTCGGGCCACCAGTTCCTCATGTGTACCCTGCTCTACGATACGTCCCTCGTTCATAACCAGGATGCGATCTGCATTCTGAATGGTAGACAATCGATGGGCAACAATAAAGCTGGTCCGTCCCTCCATCAACTTGGCAAATGCCTCCTGAATGATCAGTTCCGTTCTGGTATCAATGGACGACGTCGCCTCATCCAGGATCAACATTGGCGGCTGACTGAGCATAATTCTTGCAATACATAACAGCTGTCTCTGACCCTGAGAGAAATTACTGATCTCCTCACCGATCACGGTATCATATCCATCGGATAAACGACGGATAAACCCATGGGCATGACAAGCCTTTGCAGCTGCGATGACCTCCTCATCCGTGGCATCCGGCCGTCCCATACGGATATTATCACGGACAGTTCCATGCATAAGCCAGGTCTCCTGAAGCACCATGCCATAATGGGATCTAAGACTGTGACGGGTCAGTTCCCTCACATCCATATCTTCTACCTGCACTGCTCCCTGCTGCACATCATAGAAACGCATCAGCAGATTGATCAGAGTCGTCTTGCCACAACCGGTCGGTCCTACAATGGCAATACGCTGTCCTGGCCGCACATCCAGATTCAGATCCTTGATCAGTTCTTTTCCCTCTTCATAAGAGAAATCCACATGTTCTAATGCTACACTGCCCTGCACCTGATCCAATTTGACCGCATCTGCAGCGTCAGGAATCTCCGGTTCTTCCTCGATCAATTCGAAGACACGGGCTGCACAGGCAAGCGCATTTTGAAGCTCAGTTACAACACCAGAAATCT
>JAZUHQ010000024.1:0-6198 GCA_045641805.1 Lachnospiraceae bacterium | reverse complement strand
GCTTTGGCAGTGAGAACGAAGTGGATGCAGACACAGAAGGTCGTATGCGCAAAAAGGTACTGGTTCTTGGTTCCGGTCCGATCCGTATCGGTCAGGGTATCGAGTTCGATTACTGCAGTGTGCATAGTGTATGGGCCTTTGCTGATGCGGGTTTTGAGACCATTATCGTCAACAATAACCCTGAGACCGTATCCACAGACTTTGACATTGCAGACAAGCTCTATTTTGAGCCGCTGACACCGGAAGACGTGGAGAACATCGTTCGTCTTGAGAAACCGGATGGCGCCGTTGTTCAGTTCGGTGGTCAGACAGCCATCAAGCTGACACAGGCCATTATGAAGATGGGTCTGCCGATCTATGGTACACAGGCAGAAGATGTCGATGCAGCTGAAGACCGTGAGCTCTTTGACCGTATCCTTGAGGAGACAGGTATTCCAAGAGCGGCCGGCGGCACGGTTTATACAACCGAGGAAGCCCTGAAAGTGGCTAACCAGCTGGGTTATCCTGTCCTTGTCAGACCTTCTTACGTTCTTGGCGGTCAGGGTATGCAGATCGCTGTCAGTGATGGTGATATCGTGGAGTTTATGCACATCATCAACCAGGAAGTACAGGAGCATCCGATCCTGATCGATAAGTACCTGATGGGTAAGGAGATCGAAGTCGATGGTGTCTGTGATGGCAGAGACGTCCTGATTCCGGGTATCATGGAGCATATCGAGAGAGCCGGTATCCACAGTGGTGACAGTATCTCTGTTTATCCTGCCCAGAGCCTGACACCTCGTATTATCGAAAAGATTGAAGACTATACAAGAAAGCTGGCCATGGGCCTGCATGTAAAGGGTCTTTTAAATATTCAGTTTATTGTTTATGAAGATGAAGTCTATGTCATCGAAGTGAACCCTCGTTCCAGCCGTACTGTTCCTTATATCAGTAAGGTGACCGGTATTCCGATCGTAGATATCGCTTCCAAGTGTCTGATCGGCAAGACCATCCGCGAGCTTGGTTACGAGCCTGGCCTGCAGAAGAATGCGGATTACATTGCCATCAAGCAGCCGGTCTTCTCCTTTGAGAAGCTCCGTGGCGCTGAGACCAGCCTGGGACCTGAAATGAAGTCCACAGGTGAAGTCCTTGGTATCGCGAAAACCTTTGAGGAAGCCCTCTATAAGTCCTTCATCGGTGCAGGCATCAATCTGCCTCGCACCAAGAAGATGATCTGTACGGTCAAGGATGCTGATCAGGAAGAACTGGTACCGATCGCAAGACGTTTCCAGAATCTTGGTTACACTATCTATGCGACACGCGGTACAGCGGCAAAGCTGAATGAGAACGGCATTCCGGCTATCCGTATCAACAAGCTGGCAGAAGGCTCT
This sequence comes from Lachnospiraceae bacterium, assembly GCA_045641805.1. Classification (GTDB taxonomy): domain Bacteria; phylum Bacillota; class Clostridia; order Lachnospirales; family Lachnospiraceae; genus Coprococcus_A. The sequence continues at coordinate 4,828 of JAZUHQ010000024.1, read as the reverse complement.
CCAAATGCCCTGGATCTGATCCTGGCAGGCGAGGTAGACCTGGTTATCGATACACCAACGATCGGCCGAGACAAGCACAGAGATGGTTTCCTGATCCGTCGTAATGCGATCGAGACAGGCTGTACCTGTCTGACAGCCCTGGATACAGCAGAAGCCCTGCTGACATCCCTTGAGAATGCGAATATGGAAACTCTTTCCGTAATTGATATTGCAGAAATCTAAAAATTTATGTACAATCTTTATTTGAAAGATGGTCCGGGGGCCAAAGCCTTTGGACCTTTTTTCAGATTGTGCGGTGCCTGGGAAACATCGCATGAGGAAATAGAATGTAGCGGGAGCTTAGCTCCGGTAACTTATTGACATGAAAGCCCCCTGGGGCTGTTTTTACTTAACAGGAGAATGAATATGGCGCACTATACTAAAGATGATATTTTGCGTATGGTCGAAGAAGATGACGTCGAGTTTATCCGCCTTCAGTTTACAGATGTCTTCGGTACACTCAAGAACGTGGCAGTGACTGCCAGCCAGATCGAGCGTGTGCTGGATTATGGCTGTATGTTTGATGGTGCTTCCATCAAAGGTTTCGCAGGCGTGGAGAACTCCGATATGTACCTTGTACCGGATATGGATACCTTTGAGATCTTTCCATGGCGTCCACAGCAGGGTAAGGTAGCACGTCTGATCTGCGACGTTTATACACTGGATGGCAAGCCTTTTGAGGGCGATCCTCGTTACATTCTGAAGAAAGTGATCAAGGAAGCAGAAGAGATGGGTTATACACTGGATGTAGGCCCTGAACTCGAGTTTTTCCTTTTCCATACAGATGATGACGGTATGCCAACAACTTTAGCGCATGAAAAGGGCGGTTATTTTGATATCGGTCCGATCGACCTGGGTGAAAATGCCAGACGTGACATGGTTATGACCCTGGAAGAGATGGGCTACGAGATCGAGGCATCCCATCATGAGATGGCACCTGCACAGCACGAGATCGATTTCCGCTATGCAGATGTCTTAAGAACTGCTGATAATATCGTGACTTTCAAGATGGTTGTCAGATCCATCGCAAAACGTCATGGTCTTCATGCATCCTTTATGCCTAAGCCGGTCTTTGGTGTCTCCGGATCCGGTATGCATATCAACCTGTCCCTGAACGACGCGGATGGTTTCAACATCTTTGGCAATCCTCAGGATCCAAAGGGCCTCAGCAAGGTGGCTTACCACTTTATGGCAGGTGTTTTAAATCACGCCAATGGTCTGTCCCTGATCGCCAATCCGCTGATCAACAGCTACAAACGTCTTGTGCCTGATTATGAGGCACCGGTTTATGTGGCTTGGTCCACATCCAACCGAAGCGCCCTTCTTCGAGTTCCTGCAACACGCGGTACCGGTAAGCGTATTGAACTGCGCAGCCCGGATCCTTCTGCCAATCCATATCTGCTTCTGGCATCCTGCCTGGCAGCCGGCCTTGAGGGTATCCGCAATCAGGAAATGCCTAAAGATCCTGTTTCCGGCAACATCTTTGCGATGCCTGAAGCGGATATGAATGCAATGGGTATCTCCAAACTGCCTTCCACACTCAAAGAGGCAGTCGACGCTTTTAATCAGGATCCATTCCTTCAGACTGTGCTGGGACCACATATTTCCGACACCTATGTAAAGAGCAAGTCTGACGAGTGGGAAGCTTATCGCAAGCAGATCACTCAGTGGGAGATCGATCAGTATCTTTACAGAATTTAATCATTCTGTGGAATGATTGGGGGACATAATAGATGATAGGTATTATTGTTGTCTTCCCGAATCAGAAAGATGCAGTAAACATCAGAAACCTCCTCATGCGCAATGGCCATCAGGTGCTTGCCGTATGTACCACCGGTGCAGCGGCGATCCAGGCGATTGACCAGATGTAAGGCTGCGATGGCATCCTCATATCCGGCCTGAGATACTCGGATATGACTTACAGCGATCTTCTTGCCGCATTACCGGATACATGGCAGATGGTAGTCATGGCATCCAGGATGAATCTGGAAAGAGTTTATGAGCGCAACGTGATCAAGATCGTCATGCCGATCAAGGCATACGACCTCTTTATGACACTGGAAGCGCTGGAGAACACCTTATACAGACAGAGAAAAAGGCGTAGGCAGAAACCAAAAGAACGCTCATCTGCGGACAGAGCGCTGATAGAAAATGCAAAGAGTCTTCTGATGTCTGCTAAAAATATGACTGAAGAGGAAGCGCACAGATATATACAGAAGAGTAGTATGGACAGCGGTAACAGTATGACAGAAACCTGCCAGATGCTGATCCGCCTCTATTCCCAGACAGAAGAGAACTATTGATGAAAGTCAATGGTTCTCTTTTTATATAGGAGCAAAAGCTCCTATATGTACCGTCTGTTGCTATTGTTTGATAGTTAACCAATGATACATAAAAGGTTGACAATTGCCCTGGCAAAGCGTATGATTGTTAACAGAAAGAGTGAGAAGAGGTTTACAATTCATATGACTACAGATAAAAAACCATTGTTTACGGTCAGACAGATTGTTCTGATCGGTATGTTCGCGGCCTTTTTGGCTGTCATGTCGCAGATTTCACTGCCAATGCCCGGTGGTGTGCCCATCACCATCCAGGTGTTTGCGGTTTCCCTCACCGCTGTGGTACTTGGCGCTAAAGCCGGTACCACAGCAACACTTGTTTACATTCTGCTGGGTATCGTCGGCCTTCCTATCTTTGCCAACTTTCAGGGAGGTTTGGGCGTTCTGATGGGAACGGCCGGCGGCTATATTATCGGATGGATTCCGATGGCCTTTCTGGCCGGTATCGGCCGTAAGGCAGGAAAGGGCAAAGCAGGCCTGATCGTCAACTGCCTGCTGGCCCTCCTCGGCCTGGCTTTGGTGGAAGGTATAGGCGGACTTTGGTGGTGTTATGTCGCAAATGGTGATATCCACGCCATCATGATCTATTCCTTCACAGCCTTCATTCCGAAAGATATCGTGATCACAGTGATCGCTGTTGTCCTCGGAAGAAGCATTGCAGCGCGTCTTGGCAATGCGGGGTTACTGAATCACTAAAAAATTCAATCTTTTTGATAATCCTCAACCCTTTATTACGGACCGGGAACCGGGTGAATGCTCCATTCATGCCGCTCCCGGTCTTTGTCTTTACCAGGCCTGGTCATCGGAAATATGGAAAAATGGCGACATATTTCTGCTAGAAATGGTTGACACTGACAGGGGTGTTTGTTTACAATTAAGATAAGGAATTGAATAATTAAACAGAAATTCAATTGCTTTAAATTGATAATTCAAATCTCTCAAGGAGGTACTTTTGATGCAGATAGAAAAATGGGGATTGTTTGAGATCGCTCTTGTGGGCAAAAAAGATGGCAATCCTTTTGTGGATTATGAGATCAAAGGTGTTTTTAAAAACGAAAATGAGACAGTAACAGTGGACGGTTTCTACGATGGCGACGGCCGGTATATGGTTCGTTTCATGCCATCCTATGAAGGCGTATATACATATGAGATCAGCGGCTCATTCTCAGATGAGACATGCAGCGGATCCTTTACTGCAGTTGCACCAACAGGAAACAACCATGGTCCTGTTCGTGTATGCAAGGAGGTGCCAACACAGCTGTCCTATGCAGACGGCACACCACACTATTCTTTTGGTACAACCTGCTATGCATTCGATCTTCAGAAAGATGAGATCGTTGAGCAGACATTCGCAGAGCTTGAGAAAGGTTATTTCAACAAGATGCGTTTCTGCGTCATGCCAAAACATTACGATTTCTCCCTTCATGATCCTAAGGCCTTTCCATATGAAGGTCATCCAATGGATGCCAGCCTTCTGACACGTGAAAACTTTAGTCAGTATAATGGCGCAGCACCTGGCAATGAATGGGATTTCAAACGCTTTAATCCTGCCTTCTTCAGAATCCACGATGAGACAGTGAAACGTCTGATGGCTTTAGGTATGGAAGCTGATATGATCCTTTTCCATGCTTATGACAGATGGGGCTTTAGCAAAATGCGAATGGAAGACAACATGCTCTACATCCGTTACATGATGGCCCGTTACAGCGCATTCCGCAACGTATGGTGGGCGCTGGCCAACGAGTACGAGCTCTTATATCCGATCCAGGCACCACAGTTCAGAGAGATGGCAGCAGAAGTGAAGAGCCATGATCCTTATGATCATCTGCTTTCCATTCACAACTGTGAGAAATACTATGATTTCAGCGAAGACTGGATCACTCACTGCAGCTGTCAGAGATGGGATCACTATAAGACAACAGAGATCACTGCTGAGATGATGGATCAATACAACAAGCCTGTTGTATGGGATGAAGTGGGTTACGAAGGTGATCTGCCTCACTGCTGGGGCAACTTTACACCGGAAGAACTGGTCAGAAGAAGCTGGGAAGCAATCCTTCGCGGCGGTTTCTGTGGTCACAGCGAGACATTCCTCAGCGATGACAACATCATCTGGTGGGCACATGGCGGCAAGCTGAAAGGTGAGAGTGCACCAAGATTCAAGTTCATGCTGGACTTCATGAAGACAGTTCCGGGTTATGGCCTGAAGGAAGGTAAACTGAGAGACGACCATTACTTCCAGTGGGATGACAAGGTGGCGATTCCTGCCGACGACAGATATAAAGGTCAGTTCTATTTCTACTTCTACAGCTTATGGAGACCTTCATTCAGAAGAATCCATATCGATGACACCACATGGTTTGATGTGGAAGTGATCGATACTTTCAATATGACGATCACACCGATGGGCAGATTCAAGGGTGGTTTTGATATTCCACTCGGCACCAAGC
>JAZUHQ010000023.1:0-2914 GCA_045641805.1 Lachnospiraceae bacterium | reverse complement strand
AGAATATTATATTCTATGAATGATATGGGTAATACATATGATAAGCCACATAAAAAGTGTGCGCGTATAGTAGGTGATACCATGGGTAAATATCATCCACATGGTGACAGTTCTATTTATGATGCCCTTGTTGTCATGGCGCAGGAATTTAAGAAGAATCTTCCGCTGGTTGATGGTCATGGGAATTTCGGTTCCATTGAAGGTGACGGTGCAGCGGCGATGCGATATACAGAGGCTCGTCTGGAAAAAATCACACAGGAAGTTTTCCTCGCTGATATGGACAAGGACATCATCGATTTTATGCCAAACTTTGATGAGACAGAGAAAGAGCCTTCCGTTCTGCCGGTCAGACTCCCCAACTTCCTTGTCAACGGTTCCGATGGCATTGCGGTCGGCATGGTCACAAGCACACCACCCCACAACCTTGGGGAGGTCATTGATGCCGTCAAGGCCTATATGAAGGACGACTCCCTGACAACTGCCCAGCTGATGCAGTATGTACAGGGTCCGGACTTCCCAACCGGCGGCATTGTCATCAACAAAGATGAGCTTTTAAACATTTACGAGACCGGCCAGGGTAAGATCAAACTCCGCGGCCGCGTGGAAACAGAAAAAGATAAGAACGGCAAGATGCGTCTGGTCATTACCGAGATCCCTTACACCATGATCGGTGCCAATATCGGTAAATTCCTGAACGATATCTATGCCCTTGTAGAGACCCGCAAGACTTCCGATATCATCGATATCTCCAACCAGTCTTCCAAGGAAGGCATCCGCATTGTCATTGAGCTGAAAAAGACAGCGGATGTGGACCAGCTTCTGGCCCTCCTCTACAAGAAAACCAAGCTGGAAGACACCTTTGGCGTCAACATGCTGGCCATTGCGGACGGCAGACCGGAGACACTGGGTCTTAAGAAGGTCATTGAACACTTCCTGGACTTCCAGTACGAACTGAACACAAGAAAATATCAGCGTCTTTTAGATAAAGAGGTCGAGAAACAGGAGATCCAGGAAGGTCTGATCCGTGCCTGCGATATCATCGACTTGATCATCGAGATCCTTAGAGGCAGTAAAAATATCAAACAGGCCAAGGCCTGTCTGACCGATGGCATCACCGAGGGCATCCGTTTCAAGACCAAAGCCTCAGAGAAGGCGGCTTCCAAGCTGAACTTCACTGAACTTCAGGCCAAAGAGATCCTGGAGATGCGTCTCTACAAGCTGATCGGTCTGGAGCTTGAAGCCCTGATCAAGGAACACGATGCGACCCTCCGCAATATAGCCATCTACAAGGATATCCTGGAGAACCACCGCAGCATGTCCAGAGTCATTATGAACGACCTGGATAAGATCAAGAAAAACTACGCAGTCCCTCGTAAGACATCCATCGAGAATGCCGAGGCTGTAGTCTATGAAGAGAAGAAGGCCGAGCCGATCGAAGTGATCGCTCTGATCGACCGTTTCGGCTACTGCCGTACGATCGACCGCGCAACTTTCGAGCGTAACCGTGAAGCAGCTGTCAGCGAGAGCAAGTATGTGATCGCTGCCATGAACACCGATAAGCTCTGTATCTTCACCGACAGTGGTAAGCTCCATCTGGTCAAGTTCTCAGATATGCCATTCGGTAAGTTCCGAGATAAGCCGGTGCCGCTGGATAACCTGGGCGGCTATGACAGTGCCAAGGAATCCATTGTCCACTTATGCAGCCTGACCGGCATTCTCGGCTCCAGACTGCTCTTTGCAACCAAAGCCGGTTTCCTCAAACAGGTAAGCGGCAGCGAATTTGATGTCAACAAGAAGACGGTGGCCGCAACCAAACTCAGCGAGGGCGACAGCCTGATCTGTGTGGCAGACCTGTCTACTTATAACCAGCTGGTCATGAAGACATGCAATGGTTACTTCATCCGCTTCCCACTGGCCAACATTCCGGAGGCCAAGAAGACAGCGGTCGGTGTCCGCGGCATGAACCTTCAGGCAACAGACAGTATCGATGAAGTATTCCCACTGGATAATTCCGTGGAACGCATCATTATCTATAATGAAAAAGAAGTGATCCTCAACAAGCTGAAACTGACTCAGCGAGGCGGAAAAGGTACCAAGATCCGCGTGTAAAGACACTTCGGAGAGGAAACGATTATGGGTTTTACGATTGAAGACATGATGCTCATCTCCAAAGACAAATATCAGATGAGTCTGATCGCCGGCGGCGACGGATGGGCCAACTCCATCAGCTGGCTGCTGATGGTCGAAGATCTGACCATCATCCAGAACTTTTCAGGCAAGGAGCTGGCTGTCACCACCTGTCTGGGCTTTGACACGGAAGAGAAGCTTTTAAAACTTGTGAGAGGCCTTCATGAACATCACGCCTCCGGCCTGGTCATCAATACCGGCGGCTACCTGTTCGAGATCCCGCAGTCCATCAAGGATTACTGCAACACTCATAACCTGCCCCTCATGGAATGCCCATGGAATGTCACCATGTCCGATATGATCAAGGACCTTTCGATCCGTGTCTTCCTGCAAGGTTCCACGGACGAAGCCATTGCGGAAGAACTGATCAAGGCGATCGAAAATCCCAACCAGGTGAACAGACATGACAAAACACTCCTCTCCCATCTGGACATTGACGGCACCTTCCATGTCGTTCTCATCACCACCGACCATCTGGATGAGATGGATATCGTGGAAAGAAAACGTCTGAGCTATCGTCTCCAGATCTATCTGGAGTTCATTTCCCACAACGGCATCTTCTTCTATTACGATGGCAATTTCGTGCTTGTCACCAATTCCATTCCGACCGGTGACCTGCGCATGATCATTGATAACTTTATCAACAAGAAAAATCTGTATATGCCAAACCGAAATGTCAACATCGGTGTCAGCAGTAAGGTGAAAGACATCACCAACCTGCATGTCG
>JAZUHQ010000022.1:0-4384 GCA_045641805.1 Lachnospiraceae bacterium | reverse complement strand
GCTCAAGGGTAAGTCCGGACGTTTCCGTCAGAACCTGCTCGGCAAGCGTGTTGACTATTCCGGACGTTCCGTAATCGTCGTAGGTCCTGAACTGAAGATCTATCAGTGTGGTCTTCCAAAGGAGATGGCAATTGAGCTGTTCAAGCCTTTCGTTATGAAAGAGCTCGTTTCCAGAGGTATCGCACATAATATTAAATCCGCTAAGAAGATGGTAGAGCGTCTCGAGACAGAGGTATGGGATGTACTCGAAGATGTAATCAAAGAGCATCCTGTTATGCTGAACCGAGCACCTACACTTCATCGTCTGGGTATCCAGGCATTCGAGCCGATCCTTGTAGAAGGTAAGGCGATCAAGCTTCATCCACTGGTATGTACAGCGTTCAACGCCGACTTCGACGGTGACCAGATGGCTGTTCATGTACCTCTGTTCGTTGAAGCACAGGCAGAGTGTCGTTTCATCCTGCTTTCTCCAAACAACTTACTGAAGCCATCTGATGGTGGTCCTGTAGCTGTTCCTTCTCAGGATATGGTACTTGGTATCTACTACCTGACAATGGAGAAGCCTGGTGATAAGGGTGAGGGCAAGTTCTTTAAGAGCGTGAACGAAGCTATTCTTGCTTACGAGAACAAGATCATCACACTTCAGGCACCAATCAAAGTAAGAGTCACAGGTATGGTTAACGGTGAGGAAGTCTCCAAGGTAGTTTCTTCCACACTTGGCCGTTTCATCTTCAACGAAGGTCTTCCACAGGATCTCGGCTTCGTTGATCGTGAGAATCCTGATAATGATCTTGAGCCGGAAGTTAACTTCCACGTTGGTAAGAAACAGCTCAAGAAGATCATTGATAAGTGCATCAATACACATGGTGCAACAAAGACAGCTGAGGTTCTTGACTACATCAAGGCTACAGGCTACAAGTACTCCACAATCAGTGCAATGACAGTATCCATTTCCGATATGACTGTACCAAAGGAGAAGAAAGAATACCTGGCTGAGGCTGAAAAGACAGTTGCTAAGATCACAAGAAACTACCGTCGTGGTCTTACAACAGACGAGGAGCGTTACAAGGCTGTTGTTCAGACTTGGGATGCTGCCGATAAGAAGATCAAGGATGCCCTGATGGCAGGTCTTGATAAGTACAACAACATCTTCATGATGGCTGACTCCGGTGCCCGTGGTTCCGAGCAGCAGATCAAACAGCTGGCAGGTATGCGTGGTCTGATGGCCGATACATCAGGTCGTACAATCGAGCTTCCAATCAAGTCCAACTTCCGAGAAGGTCTTGACGTTCTGGAGTACTTCATCTCCGCCCATGGTGCTCGTAAGGGTCTGTCCGATACAGCCCTTCGTACAGCCGACTCCGGTTACCTGACACGTCGTCTTGTAGACGTATCCCAGGATCTGATCATCAGAGAGATCGATTGTTGTGAAGATGTGGACAAGATTCCAGGTATGGTAATCGAATCCCTGATGGATGGTAAGGAAGTGATCGAGGAACTCGAAGAGCGTCTGACAGGCCGTTACACAGCAGAAGATGTTGTGAACCCTGAGACAGGAGAGATCATCGTTAAGGCTGACCATATGATCACACCAAAGCGTGCTGCCATGATCTGTGGCGCAGGCATCACAAAGGTTAAGATCCGTACAGCATTATCCTGTAAGTCCCATATCGGTATCTGTGCAAAATGTTACGGTTCCAACCTTGCAACAGGTCAGACTGTTCAGGTTGGTGAGGCTGTTGGTATCATCGCTGCTCAGTCTATCGGTGAGCCAGGTACACAGCTGACAATGAGAACATTCCATACAGGTGGTGTAGCCGGTGGTGATACAGGTAATGGTGATATCACACAGGGTCTTCCTCGAGTAGAAGAGCTGTTCGAGGCAAGAAAACCAAAGGGTCTTGCTATTATCGCTGAGTTTGGTGGTGTTGTTTCTGTTCGTGAGACAAAGAAGAAACGTGAGATCGTTATTACAGATCAGGAGACAGGCGAAGCTAAGGCTTACCTCATCCCTTACGGTTCACGTGTGAAGGTTCTTGAGGGCCAGGTACTTGAAGCCGGTGATGAGCTGACAGAAGGTTCCGTTAATCCTCATGATATCCTGAGAATCAAGGGTGTACGTGCTGTACAGGATTACATGATCCGTGAGGTACAGAGAGTATACCGTCTCCAGGGTGTAGAAATCAATGATAAGCACGTAGAGGTTATCGTTCGTCAGATGCTGAAGAAGATCCGTATCGAGAACAACGGTGATGCAGAGTTCTTACCAGGTACATTAGTGGATGTTCTCGACTTCGAGGAGATCAATGAGAACCTTGTTGATCAGGGTCTCAAGGCTGCTGAAGGTACACAGGTAATGCTTGGTATCACAAAGGCATCTCTTGCTACAAACTCATTCCTTTCTGCTGCTTCCTTCCAGGAGACAACAAAGGTTCTTACAGAAGCTGCCATCAAGGGTAAAGTTGACTCCCTGATTGGTATCAAGGAGAACGTTCTTCTTGGTAAGCTGATCCCTGCCGGTACAGGTATGAAGCGTTACCGTAATGTTAAGCTCGACACAGACGCAATCTTAGATGTTGATGTTGATCTTGATGAAGAATTTATGGTAGACGAAGAGCCTGTAGAAGGTGCAGAGGCTGAGGTTGAAGTTTCTGAAGAAGTCACAATTGAAGAATAAGATGCGTCTTATATAAACAGAGAGAGGGTTGCGCGCAGCCCTCTTTTTGTTTTGTCTTATTCTGTTTTGTAAACTTCATGGGCCTGTACGTGCCTTCTGTATTGAGAAAAATCAGATGTTATTGTATAATAGACAGGAAGGTATTTTAAAAAATTGATAAGGGGACAATTTTTATGAGCAAGTACATTATGGCTTTGGATCAGGGAACAACAAGTTCCAGAACGATCCTTTTTGACAAGAAAGGCAATATCTGCAGCGTGGCTCAGGAAGAGTTTGAGCAGATTTTTCCAAATCCGGGATGGGTTGAGCATGATCCTATGGTGATCTGGCAGACAGTTGAAAACACCATGAAAGCATGCATGGAAAAAGTGGGGGCAACCGCCGCTGATATCGCCGGTATCGGTATTACAAACCAGAGAGAGACGACCATTGTCTGGGAGAAAGATACCGGTAAGCCTATTTATAATGCAATCGTATGGCAGTGCAGAAGAACATCCGATATCATCGATGATCTTGTAGAAGCCGGCCATGCAGATATGATCCGTGAGAAAACAGGTCTTATTCCTGATGCGTATTTTTCTGCAACAAAGATCAAATGGATCCTTGATAAGGTTGAAGGTTCCAGAGAGCGTGCGGCAAAGGGAGAACTTTTATTTGGTACGATCGACACTTGGCTGATTTGGAAGCTGTCCGGCGGCAAGGTACATGTGACAGACTATACCAATGCCTGCAGAACCATGCTCTATGATATCCACAAGCTTCGTTGGAGCACAACCATGATGGGGCTTTTGGATATTCCTGCAGCGATGCTTCCGGAAGTTAAGCCATCCAGCTGTGTATACGGCATGACAGATCCTTCCATTATCGGCGGCGAAGTGCCAATTTCCGGTGCAGCAGGTGATCAGCAGTCCGCTCTGTTTGGTCAGTGCTGTTTTGAATCGGGTTCCGTTAAAAATACATACGGCACGGGCTGTTTCCTTCTGATGAATACAGGTCTTGAGCCTGTTGATTCCAAGAATGGTCTTCTGACAACCATTGCATGTTCATCTGATGAAAAAGTTCGCTACTGTCTTGAGGGCAGTGTCTTTGTCGCAGGTGCAGCAATTCAGTGGCTCAGAGACAGTCTGCAGCTTTTCCAAAAGGCTTCCGAGTCTGAAGCGTATGCTGTCAGCGTCGCTGATACGGCAGGTGCTTATGTGGTTCCTGCATTTACAGGTCTTGGAGCACCATACTGGGATCAGTATGCACGTGGCGTTATTGCCGGCGTAACAAGAGGTTTTACAAGAGCACACTTTGTACGTGCAACACTGGAATCCCTGGCTTATCAGGTTTATGATATCCTGGCTGCCATGGAGAAGGATGCAGGTGTACAGATCAAAGATCTCCGCGTAGACGGTGGTGCCAGTGCCAATAACTTCCTGATGCAGTTCCAGTCTGATCTGCTTCAGAGAGATGTTTTAAGACCAGCTTGTATTGAGACAACAGCGCTTGGCGCAGCTTATCTTGCAGGTCTTGCCGTTGGCTATTGGAAGGATATCAATGAGATCCGCGAGAACTGGGAGCTTTCCAAAACATTCAAGCCTGAGATGGATGACGCAAAACGTGAGAAACTTCTCAGAGGCTGGCATAAGGCCGTTAAGCTTTCCATGGATTGGGAAGAGCACGATTAAAAGATGAATACAGCATAAGTGGTATTGAAAAAGGGGC
>JAZUHQ010000021.1:0-10570 GCA_045641805.1 Lachnospiraceae bacterium | reverse complement strand
CTTTCACAAGACCATTTAAAAGCACAGGCGTATCTGCCTCAGTCTCTTTTTCTGTCTCTTTTTCTGTCTCAGTTTCTGTCTCTGTTTCTGTCTCTGTTTCGCTCTCTGTCTCAGTCTCAGCTTCAGTTTCTTTCTCAGACTCGGACTCAGTCACTGTCTCTTCTTCTTTTTCTGAAACCTGGATCTCCTCCTCAGGTGTCTCCGGTGTCTCTGGTGTCTCCGGTGTCTCACCTGTTTCACCTGCAGCATCCTCCTCAGCTGTGATCTGCGCCGCAGGACCTGTGTAATCAGCAAAGGCTGCTGTTGGCATCACCAGGGATGCGCATAAGGCAGCAACCAGAATCGTCTTAAATACTCTGCGTTTCATTGTTCTTCTCCTCTTTGCTATCTATAATTAAAAATAGAGATGATATGGTTTTGAAAAGGAGATCAAAAATCTCCCTCAAGTTATAATTATACTGTGATGGGCCTCAAAGTTCAAGAAATTGTTACAAAAATATTTCACAACCCAAAGTTTTCATCATCCTCAAGGAAAAACCTGTGTTTACCTATGGAAATCAGTTTTCATTAGTGCTAAACTCAATCAGAAACAAAAAAATAACGGAGAAAAAATATGATTGCGATTACAACCGTTGCCGGCAAACTGACAACACTCTTCATCTACGTACTCGTCGGCTATATTGTGTGCAAAAAAGGCGTCCTGAGCCAGGTTTTCTGTAACCAGATCAGCAGATTCCTCACCATGGTCACTCTGCCATGTCTGATCCTCAGCACCTTTCAGGCCGACTATACACCGGAACTCTTTACCCGTGCAGGTCACATGTATCTGCTCAGCCTGGTCACTTTCGGTGGCAGCCTTGTTCTGGGTCACCTGACAGCCCCTCTCTTCCGTGTCAAACCGGAAGACAAAGCCGTATGGGTCTACTCCCTCGGTTTTCCTAACCATGCCTTCATGGGCTGGCCGGTCATGGATGCTGTTTTCGGAGGCGACGCCGTCTTTCTGGCGACCTTCGCCAACATGGCTTTCTGTACCTACGCATACACTTACGGTGTATGGCTCATGGCGAAAACAGGCAAGCGCAAGGACGTTCACCATTCACTGAAAGACAACCTGATCACACCGATCAATATCGCTATCGTGATCGGCCTGATCCTCTTTGTCACCCAGCTGAGACTCCCAACACCGATCAATGCAGCGGTCAACGGCTTCTCATCCCTGACAACACCACTGGCTATGTTCTATGTCGGTACCATTCTGACACAGAACAGCTTCAAGGAAGTGCTCGCAGATAAGCGTTCCTACTTCTGCTCTCTCATGCGTCTGATCATCATTCCACTGATCATTCTCGTGGCAGCTTTACCATTTGTCCGCGACGAACTGATCTACGGTGTTCTGGTCATCGGTCATGCCATGCCGGTTGCCGGTTTCTGTGCGATCTACGCAGGTGAGTATGACAACAACCCACTGCTTGCTTCCAAGTTTATCTTCGTCACCACCCTCCTATGTATCGTGACGATCCCGATGTTTGTCATCGTCCTACAGATGATGGGCATCAATCCATAGAATAAAAAAAACAGGACCTGTAACAGGTCCTGTTTTTTTGCCCTGGCGGCTTCTATTCTGTTTTGACTAGTGAATGAAATCGTCGATGTTTGGACGAACAGTTTCCTCATAGACGAGCTCTGCCATACACTTTGCAAAGTATTTTCTGTTAGCGATCTTGAGCTTACCCTCATCTGTAATACCAAGTCTTTCGCCAAGCCATTTCTGCATCATATCTTTCAGTTCTGCTCTTTCAGGCTCATACTGAAAATCATCGGCCTGAAGGCCTTCCCATGCTGCGATCTTTGCTCTGAGCTCTGCTCTGTACATATCTTTTACTAAATCTGTAGCCATTTTGAATACCCCTTTCGCGGAATTCCCCGGGATTTTCGCAACCCCTAAGGTCTATCCTTATTTTATACCGAATGCTTCCCTAAAGGAAGTGAAACTTTCGTAACATTTGTCTTTATTTGAGAAATATGCTATACTACTGGAAGCAATTTTCTAACAATGGAGGACCCTTTATGGTTATTAAAGAAATGGTTCGTATCAAACCGTTCCGACTCAATCGCATGCTGCATATCTATCTTCCGGATGAGTACGAAGAGACAGATGAACGTTATCCGGTCATGTATATGTATGATGGCCATAACCTGTTTTTCGATGAAGACGCATCCTTTGGTAAATCCTGGGGCCTGGCAGATTTTCTGGACCACTGGCATGTCCGCATGATCGTGGTCGGTATCGAGTGCAACCACACAGGCAACCGCAGACTGGAGGAGTTCAGTCCCTACAACTTTACGGATTTCGATGGCAGCTATTACCGCGGTAAAGGCAAGACCTTTATGAAGTGGGTTGTCAAAGATCTTAAACCATACATCGACAGTAAATACCGTACCATCCCTGACAGGGAAGCGACCGGTATCGGCGGCAGCTCCATGGGCGGCCTCATGGCCTACTATACGATCGCTGCCCACAATGATGTTTTCTCCAAGGCAGCCTGTCTCTCCAGTGCCTTTGCTTTCTGCAGAGACGACCTCTACAACGAGATCTCATCCAAGCCTTACCTCCTGCCGGACACACGTGTCTACATGAGCTGGGGCAGCAAGGAGTGCGGCCGTAAGCCCGGCCTTGTCAAATATACCTGTTCCAACCTGGAATTCAGCCACCTGCTTGTGGAGAGAGGTGCCGTGACCTACCCTTATCTTCAGGCCTACGGCGGTCACTGCGAAGCAGACTGGGAAGCCCAGAACGAAATCTATATGAACTTCCTCTGGAACTATTAAGTGAAGGCTCATAAGTAAACAAACCAGGTACACGTCAGTAACTTCAACACAGAAGTTTTCGAACGTGTACCTGGTTTTGTTTTCATATACATCAAATTACTTATTTGACCATCATTCGGATGTTGTTGAGATTGAGACGGATGCCGTTTCTGATCGCCAGGCTTTCCAGTCTGCGCATCAGGTTATCCTTGTTGGCGGTAATGCTCTTGGCAATGAAGAGTCTCTGGGCTGCTGCCGGCTGCATGTACATGTAATTCTGTACGGACACCATGTCCAGGCTTCCGGTGTAGCTGTCTCCCACCATCCTTCGGGCGGCTGCCTGATCGTCGTGTTGGTAATAAGTTGGAAGCAGGTCGCGGATCACATGGGTGTTATCGACGCCGGACATCTCCACCATCATCACCACAGGATTCACGCTCTTTGCATCACAGGTAATATCGAAATCATGAACACGGACAGGGCCGAGAAGACGGCCTACCATCATTTCAACCTGAGGCAGGATCTCTGCCTTGTGTTCTTTGATACCCTGAGCCAGGAGCTGATTCTTCTGAGCCACAGGGATCATCTTGATCATTTTCGCACTAAAAGGCGGTAATTTCATACCGCCTGTTTGTTCCGGATGGTCTTTGGCAAACTCCAGGA
Organism: Lachnospiraceae bacterium; assembly: GCA_045641805.1. GTDB lineage: Bacteria > Bacillota > Clostridia > Lachnospirales > Lachnospiraceae > Coprococcus_A. The sequence goes on along the minus strand of JAZUHQ010000021.1, from coordinate 7,099 downwards.
TCTGGGTCAAAAACTCATCGTACTCAATATATCCAATTTCAAAAATTGTCTTAAACATATCTATTCCTTATTTCATCATCAGATTTGTTCCGCTTGTGAAAGCTTCGACTTCATCCAGTGGATGAACACCGATCATCGCTTCGATCATCTCAGATACATCCGGTTTGATCACCAGATCGGAAGGAGAACTTACATACCAGACTGCGCGTACGTTGCTGAGACTGATCATTGCCTCAGAAACATCATAGCGTCCGTATGGGCAGTACTCAGAAGGATCGCTGCAGTAGAAGGTATCTGTTTCTGCATCATAGTCTGTCAGGCAGATGGCATGTGGTTTCCAGGAATCATAAGCAACAATACCTTCCGGATGATTCTCCAGAAGTGTGATCAGCTCAGATGTGGAAGACACATAGTCATGCACCATGGAAATACCTGCATAGGAGAAGGACCAGCCAAGGCCGCATCCGCCCCATGCGGCACTGCCAACCGCATGCTCTGTGATATCTGCCCAGTTCTCATCGCCATTTAACATAGCTGCACGTCTCATGACCATTGTCGCAGAAGCCAGTGTACAAGTACCTCTTCTGGACTGTTTGATGAAAACCTCATCTGCATTGATATCGTTAAAAGTCGCATACGCCGTCACTTCTTCGATCTCCTCTGTTTCCTCTGTCTCTGTTTCCTGAATCTCAACGACCTTGTATGTTTCTTTTGCATCTGTATGATCTTCAGCATCTGCTGCGAAAACGGCTGTGCCTCCAAATACTGTCATCATTGCTGTCATCGCAAGCATAGTAAAGAATTTTTTCATGTATAAACCTCGCCAATTGTATTATGTCACGTACATTCTTTGCGTAGCTTAACAAATCTGTAACAATTTTGCAAGGATTTATGTCATGAATTTATAATTATTTAAATATTTTATACTTTTTTAATAAATATTGGTGAAGCTGCCCTGTTCGAGGTCGCATTTGAAGACACGAATGGATGGATTCTGCTGAGCGGCAGCCAGAACCAGGTCGGATGGCTGAGCCTGACAGACAATGGCATATGCCTTTCTTGTCTTGCTCTTCTGGATTCTTCTCTTCTGAATATAGAGATCATCCTTGACCTGATCGTACATCTCCGTATACGGATCACGAAGGTCTGTCTCCACCACGTAGAGGTTGTCCTCTCTGTCCATGGTGATAAAGGAACCAGTTCCGTTATCATCACAGTAGGTCAGCGGAAGACCAAAGATGTTTTCACCTGACTTGATCTTTCCGATCACCAGACGGTAGATCTCAGACTGAGGAATGTCCTCCCCTGCCTCGGCATAAGGTTTGCCCTCATCTTTCGCTGTCTTTGCTTTTCTCTGATCGTAGATCCAGTTGATACCAATAATGACCATGATAATACCAAGGCCTGCAAGGAAATAAAGTGCCGGCATGTTTAGTCCTCCCCGCTTGTGTATGAAAAGGCATTGGATACCTTTGCGTTGTTGGATGTCAGTTTGACGTCTTCTCTGTAGTATGCGATGACCGGTGTACCAAGCTTGATCTTATCAAAGATCTTCTCTGCGACGTCTGCAGGCAGGTTGATACAGCCATGGGAACCACCGCCCTTGTAGATATTGCCGCCAAAACTGCTTCTCCAGCTGGCATCATGCAGACCTACGTTGTAAGCGAATGGCATGAAGAAGGTGACATCGGACTCATAGTCTTCACCGTAGAGTGTCACGTTCTGTTTTCTGTCGATGATCTTGAAGACACCATCCGGAGAACCGTTGCCATTGTTGAGGTTGCCGGATACAAAGTCAGACTCGATCTTCAGCTTGCCCTTTCTATAATAGTAGAGATGCTGATTGGTGTAGTCCAGCTCGATGTAGGTCTTACCCAGATCGTCTCTTCCGCCCACGAAAGCTTCCTGCTCCCAGCAAGGCTTACGTGTCACGGATTCACCCTTTTTGATATCCTCAAGAAGCTGAGCCGCTTCTCTCTGTTTTGCCACGATCCATCCGTAGTCACCACCGCCGATCACGATGGTATCGCCTAAAGAAGTCTTAAAGGAACGCTTCATGGCATAGGTATTGTAAGTGGATGCCAGCTTCTGTGCATAGACCGCCAGCATATTTTCATCCACGTCGACCGTCAGATCCTCGTTGATCGTGATCCAGGACATGATCGTATCGCCTTCCAACACTTCGTCATAACCATCGATCTCATAAGTGATGGTCATATCTCTGTACTTCTGAACGACTTCCATCTTCTCCTGAAGAGAAGGATCATCTGCGGTCACTTTCGGCTGGACATAGTCCGCTTCTGTCAGCTTCAGAACCTTTGCCTTTTCACTGACGGCATTCTCCACATCCAGAATAATCTGCTCCTCAAGTGGAGTGCTGCCCGGTTCTTCCTTGACGATCTCATAGAGACCATCCTCAAATACCATGTAAGCATCCTTCGGTTCAACGATGTTTTCCTCATCGAAGCAAGGCATGGCCTTGACAACCGCGATCAGTTTGTCCACGCTGTAGGTCGTCTCAACCGGTACTTCGTAGTCATGTTTCTGATTGATATAGAGCGGCCACTTCATGCTGTCCTGCTTTTTGAGCAGGGAAGCTGCCACATGATCATCCACATAGGTATAATCAATATCTTTCGCATTAATATAAGTCACACGTTCGTCTCTGTCATGAACAGCCAGAAGGAAATCTTCTGCCCCTTCTTTCAGAATCTCTGTCACACGCTCGCTGTCTGACAGCGCGATATTTTTACCATTGATCGTAGACTGTGGGTAAAAATGGGAGCGGAAATAGTAGGCAATGCCTGCATAGGCTCCGCCGGCGATCAGGGCGATCATCACAAAGACGATGGCAAAAACAAGTACGCCCGTGCCTTTCTTTTTCTTCGCCATTTGGTTTATCCTCCATCTGGTTTGCATGCGCTAGTCGCATGATCAAACCACTTATTTCATCTTGTTGTAAATCAGAAGTGCAATGACAACCACTGCGACTGCCAGGGCGATCACACCGAATTTTGGAAGCATACTTGTCACTGTACCTGCATGCTGTGTCACTGCTGTTGCTGTTAATACTGTCATATCTGTGATCCTTTCTGTGTTTTATTTCATGAGGCTTTCGAAATGAGCATCTTCCCTCAGGCTCTTGAGAAAGGCCTCTGTTGTCTTATGTATAAAGTTTTCCAGCTGGTCAAGGGTAAACACCTGAAGTCGGCCCTCATCCCCCTTGTGATAGCAGGAAAGAAGGTGACCCAGTTCTCTGCAGACCCATCCGATATCGTCATAGGAGACCTCATCCATATGGAAGTCCTCCCGGTAATCAGGAATCTGATCCCAGGCCGGAATGGACAGGTTGTAGGTATCGATATAATAGCCATTCAGCTTTGTGTATTCTCCATAATAATAGTTGACGGAGAAGAAATCTCCGATTGGAACGCGCTGGTCGCTGTAGCGGATATAGACTTCTTTGATATCGTCTCTGAGTACGGCCGGCTGGCCATCGCTGCCATAAAACTCAAAAACGGTTGGCCAGAAGGTATCCACATAACAGGTGTCCAGGTGCAGGTGGGCAAGATAGCCCAGCATCACCGGATTGTCCAGTTGATCCCCATACTTTTCAAGAAATCTGCCAAGATCCGGTCCCAGAGCCAGGTGATCCAAAAGATCCGGATTCCAGAAATGGGAATACCGCTTATCCTGACGGATCTTTGTATCCGGAAGCAGCGTGCCGACCGTAAAAGCCTGCTCCCACTCCCATGTCAGATCTTTTTCTTTTCTGAGTGCATTGATGATGAGTTCTGCTTCAGCAAGATGCATAACGTATCCAGGCATAAGATTTCCTCCTGTTCCGATTGATTGACAAACTCAGTATAGCACACCCGAATCTTCCCTTCAATGGAACAAAAGACGGAGAAATGGTTCTTTATTCCCACGTCTCCGTCTTCTATCCTTTTTCTATTTTGCCTCAGGCACCTGATTAGAATTCTACATACTTGCCTTCTGCGTTCTCATTGATCACGTAGTAAGCTCTTCTCTCATATGGATTGATGTATGTACGGATGCTCTTGATGTAGCTTAAGCGGTGGCCTTCAGCCTTGTAAGCAGCCTTTACTTTCTCAACGATCTCCTCAGCAAGAATCTGGGAATCGCCAAACTCAAAGTAGGTTTCCTGAACAGGAAGGACCTTCTCAGCAGCCTTTGTGGCAGCCTTCTTTGCCTTCTTTGTCACTTCTTCAGCCTTACCGGATACTTCATTGGCCATCTCTTCTGCTTTGTCAGCGGCTTTCTTTGCTGCAGGCACTTTCTCTGTGACCTTCTCAGCAGCCTTCTTAGCGGAATCCTTTGCTGTCTTGGAAGCCTTCTTCGCTCTTGTCTTCACTTCTTCAGCTTTCTCTGCCATCTCTTTGACAGCACCCTTTGCTTCCTCGATATTCTCTTTTACCATCTCATTGACTTCTTCCATTGTGATCTTAGCCATTTGGAATCTCCTTCTATTTTCTCTATCTGTTTAGTTTGACATTATTCAATCCGGCCTCTATCTGTCAAAAGCCTCCCGGCCGGCGGAAGCTTTGAAATCATTTTATATTTTTTCTCTTCTGTAGACAAGGGATTTCACTGAAATTTAATCCTTATCGCTTTTTATTTATTAATGACCATCCTGTAGGATATCGTCCACCTTTTAGGTCAGAGGGAAGGTCAGTCCGTAGAGGACGATGAGGAAGAGGACATTAAAGAGGGTGAAGACCATCATATATTTGCCCTTCTCGCTGTGCGCCACACGGCTGTAGAGCTTAAAGGAGATTAAGCTGGCCATAGAGGCAATGATCGTGCCCAGACCACCAAGGTTAGTACCGATGACCAGAAGACGGGTCTTATCGGCAAAACCGGAAAGCAGGATCGCTGCAGGCACGTTGCTGATCACCTGGCTGGCGATCACGGAAGTCAGCGTCTCATGTCCCTGAACCATAACGGAAAGCCATGCACTGATCTGAGGGATACGCTTCATGTTGCCGATGAAGACAAAGAGGCAGACAAATGTCATGAGAAGGTTGTAGTCCGCTCTGATGATGTTCTTTCTGTCTCTCAGAAGAACAACGGCCAGCATGATGATAAAGGTAACCGGATAAGGAACCAGACGGAAGACCGTTGTCAGGGACACAAGGAAGAGGATCACATACATTCGGATCATCTTTTTTCTCTTTTCGGAGAACTTCTTCTCATCTCCGTTCACATGAATCTGTCCTGATGTACTGCGGGTCACAAAGAAGACCGCGATCAGAAGCAGAATCAGGGAAGCTACCGTATAAGGCAGCATGAGCAGGAGGAACTGTCCCATGGACATACCGCTCAGACTGTAAAGGTAAAGGTTCTGAGGATTGCCGATTGGTGTCATCATACTGCCAAGATTGGCAGCGATCGTCTGAAGGACAATGACAAGGATCATGTATTCCTCGAGATGGGCCATGACAAGCACTTCAATGGTGAATGGCACAAAAGTGATCAGGGCCACATCGTTGGTAATAAACATACTGAAGAAAAAGCACAGCATAACAAGGATCAGGACCACGCTCTTGACGGAACTGCACTTTTCAAGAAGACCACGGCCAATCGCCGCAAACACACCTCTCTGTCTCAGGCCGGACATGACCAGCATCAGACACCAGAGAATACTCAGTGTACGGAAATCGATATAGCCTATATAGGCACTGTCCGGTCTGACCACCACCATGGAGATGACCGCAAGTACCAGGGAGATCACAAGAACGATCTCGCTTTTACAATAATTGATTAAACTCTGCATTTTTAACGCCTTTCTCTCTTTTCCGGAGTTCAATCTCCGGGCAAACCAAAAACCATTATGCGCTTCTTTTTTAATTTTTCAAGTATTTTTTGAGCAACAAAGAGACTTTGCACAGGAACTTGTCAAAAGCCGTACATCTGCTAAAATGAAATCAGGGAAAAACAGTGACAGACAACACACCTAAGGAGGATTACATCAATGAAATTAGCTGTTCTCGGTGCCGGCAGTATCGCCGAAATCGTTTCACAAACACTGCTTCAGATGGAAGAGATCGAATGCTATGCAGTAGCCGCAAGAGATCTGGAAAGAGCCCAGGCTTTTGCCAAACGCGTGGGCTATGAGAAAGCCTATGGCTCTTATGAAGAGATGCTGTGTGATCCGGAAGTTGAGCTTGTTTATATTACAACTCCTCACTCCCATCACTATGAGCACATGTTACTCTGTATTGAACACGGCAAAAACGTGATCTGTGAAAAAGCCTTCACCCTCAATGCCAAGCAGGCTTCCCACATCAAAGCACTTGCCAATGAGAAAAAGGTCTATGTTGCGGAAGCCATCTGGCCTCGCTACATGCCATCCAGAAAGCTTGTCGCTGATGTCTTAAAGAGCGGTATCATCGGTGACATTCAGGGCATGACTGCCAACCTCTGGTATCCGATCATGCACAATGAACGCCTTGTCAACATCAACCTTGCAGGCGGTGCCCTTTTAGATGTCGGTGTCTACGGTGTCAACTTTATGCTCATGCATTTCGGTGACCAGATCGAGAAGATCGAGACCTCTGCCCTCATGACGGATCAGGGCGTCGATAAGATGAACAATACCACTTTCTTCTATAAAGATGGCCGTGTGGCCTTCATCCATTCCGGTATGAGTGCCCGCTCCGACAGAAAAGGTATCTTCTTCGGCCAGAAAGGCTACATCATCGTGGAGAACATCAACAATCCACAGTCCATTTCCGTCTATGATACAGAAGACAACCTCCTCTCCTTCCAGGAAATGCCGATCGATTTCTCCGGTTACGAGTATGAATTCAGAGAAGCGGTTCGCTGCATCAGGGAAGGTAAGATCGAAGCCGACAGCATGCCGCTTGAAGACAGTATCTTCATGATGGACATCATGGATCAGATGCGTGCCCAGTGGGGACTCGTCTATCCACAGGAACAATAAATTTAAAATTATAGCAAACAAAAAGCACCGCCCCCGAAGTCGTTCCTCAGAAACAGTGCTTAGTGTGCGTCTTCAGGGGCTCGAACCCTGGACACCCTGATTAAGAGTCAGGTGCTCTACCAGCTGAGCTAA
>JAZUHQ010000020.1:0-3112 GCA_045641805.1 Lachnospiraceae bacterium | reverse complement strand
CCAGATGATCATGACAGACACGCCGTTCATGATCAGCATCATCACCGGCATCATGAAAGTCATGGTTCTGTTGGTAAAGAGCTGTGTGCTGTAAAGATCATAGCTGGCCTTATCAAAACGCGCTTCCTCGTATTTCTGACGGCCAAAGGCACGCACAGGCATGATACCTGTCAGGATCTCTCTGGATACCAGGTTCAGCTGGTCCACTAAGGACTGCATGATCTTGAACTTCGGAAAAGCAACCACTAAGAGGATGGCAATACAGATGGCAATGGCAATGATCGCCACCACGATAGTCCAGCTCATGGAGGCACCTGTATGGATCACGCGGATAATACCGGCGATGGCCAGGATCGGCGCGTAGGTGACCATACGAAGGAGCATGACGATCAGCATCTGTACCTGCTGGATATCGTTTGTACAGCGAGTGATCAGGGATGCTGTTGAGAACTTTTCGATCTCAGCGTTTGTAAATGAAAGGACACGCTCATAGAGCTGCTGACGCAGATCGCGGCCCACTCTTGCGGAAACGACCGCGGAGATCAAGCCTGTCAGGACAGCCAGCACCATCATGCCTAATGCAATCAGGCCCATCAGCATGCCTTCTTTAAAGAGATAACGGTTTCGGATCTGATCCAGATTTTCACCGATCTTCACGTACTCGGAAGAAACAAAAGCAACCGCCACCTGTTTGAGGTACATTTCGGAAAGATCCTCATAGGCTGCCATCTGGGCATTCATGCCGTTTAAGATATCTTCCTTCTTCATCATACCGGCACTGATGGCCATCTTCATCCGGTCCAGACCTTTCTGGCCTTCTTCCGTTCCGGAGATCTGATAGAGAGCGCTTTCAGGGATCATCAGGATGGCACTCAGTTTTTCCTGATCTGCGCCTTCCTTCAGCTGATAAATACCGGCACTTCCGGTCTCTTCATAGGCTTCTTTCAGATACTCGGCATCCTCATCCGGCATAAAGAGGGTCAGGTTTTCAAGACTCTCCTCTCCGATTTTGGCAGGTACTGCGTTTTCAATACCGTTCTGCTGAAGACCCACATTTAAAATATCACTGGTGATGGAAGGCAGTTCCAGGTCACAGTAGGCCTGCATGATCAGAAGGATCACGATCAGCGCCATGTAACCCTTGACCTTCCCCAGCAAATAGAAAATATTTTTCAATGCTCTATCCTCCTTGTTCCTATTTCAGTATGGAACTCATGTTGTCAAGAATCTTTAAACAGACTTTTTGATAGACCTGAAGTTCTTCCTCAGTAATCCCATCAAACATGATGCGTTCCATTTCTTTTTGCATTTGTGTCAGTTCACAGATGAGGCCACAGGCTTCCTCACGCACCTTATAGTGCATACTTCTGCGATCTTTAGGATCTGGTTCTGCCAGAATATAATTCTTCTGGATCAGGGCATCGATCGCCTGAGAAACATGCCCACGGTTCAATCTCAGACGTTTATAAATATCGGTCGGTGTATTGTATTCCTCACAGCCGGCCAGATAACACAGGACTTCCACATCCACTTTTTTAAGACCATATTTTTTGCGAAATTCACCCATATGATTTTCACATGCGCGTTTAAATTCAACCCCTTTTAAAGCGGCTTCTACTCGTTCATCCATTGGTTCACCTCATTTACTTTAAATTTAAACTAAACGAACTCTATTGAATTTAGCACATCAGCACGTCAAATGCAATAGCTTATCTCTGACCAAAAAATTAAAAAATCATAAAGGCGACTGTCGTCTTTAAAACGCAGTCGCCTTTGTTGTCGAACTATTTTTATTTGTCTTTGGAAAGCCACTTCTGATAGGTCAGATCAATGGCAAAAGCGCCAAGCGGTGCCGTCAGAACAATGGCTAAAACCGCCACCGTCAGAACCGTGTCACCACAGGCCAGTCCCATGCTCAGAGGAATACCACCGATGGCAGCCTGTACCGTTGCCTTAGGTGTGTAAGCCATCATGGTAAAGAGACGCTCTTTTGGCATAAACGGTGTGCCCAGCATACAGAGGAAAACACCTGCCATACGGAAGGCAAGCGCGCCCACGATACAGATCAGGGCTCCGATACCCACATGGCTGAGATAACCGATATTGACAGTCGCACCGACCAAAACAAAAAGGAAGACTTCCGCACCGACCCACAGCTTGTTGTATTTCACATTTAATCGAAGTGCCACAGGTTCCCTGAACTTCTGAAGGGCAATACCGATAAACATGATCGCGATCAATGCAGAGAAGGTGATGGAAGTGCCCATGGCATCTTCCGCTGCGACCAGCATAAAGGAAACCGACAAAATGATCAGGACTTTGATCGTATCACGCATGTGGACTTTCTCAAAGTACTTAGCTAAGAGCCATCCGCAGAGTATACCGACACCGATACCAAGGATGATCGACACCGGAATATTGACAAAACGGATCACGGAAACACCCTCACCCTGAGTGAGGCCCACAAAAGTGGAAAATAGAACGATAACATAGACATCATCCACAGAAGCACCGGCCAGGATCAGCTGCGGAATACCTTTCGCCGTGCCATAGCCCTCATCCATCATTTTAACCATTCGAGGCACCACCACTGCCGGGGAAACCGCTGCCAGAACTGCGCCCATAATGGCTGCTTCCAAAACAGTCAGGCCAAGAAGCTTTGGTCCCAGGATCAACATGCCCAAAAGCTCACAGGAAGCCGGCACAAAACACATCATGACCGCAGGACGTCCGATCTTTTTAAGGCCCGATACATCCAGGCTCAGACCGGCACGGGTCAGGATAATGATGAGGGCGATCTTTCGAAGATCCCCGGAAATCATCAGGATCGAATCATCGATCCAGCCAAGCACATAGGGTCCCAGCACAATACCGGTGGCCAGCATACCCACAAGGGCAGGGAGTTTGACTTTTTTACAGATCCATCCGAGGGTCATCCCCACCACCAGGATCATGGCAATACTTAATAACATGACATAAAACCTCTTTTAGAACAGTGTTGATGTCCATCCGATCAGATAAAAAATCATCAGATGGGCAGGATAAAAGGCATAACAGAAATATCGGAAGCCCTTGCTGTGATAACCCTGTCTGCCCTTATAAAGCCAGATTG
>JAZUHQ010000019.1:0-10142 GCA_045641805.1 Lachnospiraceae bacterium | reverse complement strand
TATTCCATTAAGGTAGGTGTGGCTTACTTTAATGAGTGCCTGGAATTGGCTTCCTGTAAGAGCGTCAATGATACACGCAGACTGAGACTGGCCCTCCAGGGTTACAATTTCGGTCATGCTTATATCAGTTGGGCGCTGGAGCATTATGGCGGTTATTCCCCTGAGAATGCCCGCGAGTTTTCAGAAATGATGGCAGAAAAGATGGAGTGGTCCGGTTACGGCGATAAATACTATGTGGACCATGTCCTGAGATATTATAAATAGCATACGCAATAGAGATTGACATAAAGAGGAGTTTGGAAAATGAGTAAATATTTAGTTGTCATTGACATGCAGAATGATTTTATAGATGGTGCCCTTGGCACAAAAGAAGCACAGGAAGTTCTTCCAAAGGTGATTGACTATGTGGCCAATTTCAAGGGCCCTGTCATGTTTACAAGAGATACCCACGATGAGGATTATCTTGAAACACAGGAGGGCAGAAACCTTCCTGTTGCCCACTGTATCCGTGATACGGAAGGCTGGGAGATCCAGTCAGATCTCATGGCTTATGCACTGAAGAATCACAGCATGATCTTCGATAAGCCGACTTTCGGTTCCACATCCCTTGCAGGCTGTGTTTCCGGTATCGGCAGAATGATGCCGATCGATGAGATCGAGCTGATCGGTGTCTGCACAGATATCTGTGTGATCACCAATGCCCTTCTCTTAAAGACAGCCCTTCCTGAGACACTGATCACAGTCAATGCAGCATTATGTGCCGGTGTGACTCCGGAGAGTCATCAGAACGCACTGAATGCCATGAAAGCCTGCCAGATTAACGTGATCAACGAATAAGAGGTCATTTATGGCAGCCAGAAGAAAAAAGAAAAGAGCGCAGAGAGGCATGTCCATGAGACATCAGATTCTTGTGGTGGTGCTTCTTCTTGTGATCCTGCTGGCCATGATCGCCCAGTATGTGATCAGGCCGGATCGAAAAGCCTCCTTTGCCATCGTCTATGCAGGCGGTATTCAAGGCGCAGTGGCTTATGCGACAGAGCAGCATGCCGGTTATGAGAAGATCGCAGCCATTGCGGATAAACTGAGCCTTGAACAGGAAAAGGTCCTGATCTTGGATGCAGGTGATTGTCTTGGTGCCAATGAATTTTCCGAGATCGAAGAAGGCAGTTCCGTGATCTCCTTGATGAACACAACCGGTTACGAAGCCATGGTTCCGGGTACACTGGATTTTGTGTATGGTATCGGTACTTTATCCTCACTCCGTGCGGAAGCTTCCTTCCCATTTGTGGCATGCAACCTGATGAAATCAGATGGTACATGCGCTTTTGAAAACTATAAGACCATTAATGTAGGTAAAGTCCGTATTGGTATTACAGGTGTGACAACAGGCATGACCGATGTCCAGGCAGAAAAAGACAGCCTGAACATCATCGATCCACTTGAAGCGGTTAAACGCGTGGCATCCGAACTGGATGGCAAGGTGGATGCACTGATCGTCCTGGCCTATACCAATGATGAGAAAGTCATTTCCGGCCTGCTTGACATGAACAGTGTCAGCCTTGTGATCCAGGGAGGCCAGAAAACCAATAAAGTCAGCAAGGGCAAAGATGGCACACTGCTTGTATCTGCCGGTTCAGGCGGAAACGTGGTCGGTGTTGCCAGTGTCAAGGTGACCAAGGATCATATGGATATCCAGAATATCTTCTATGGTGCCAACGACTATGATGCCATTGCTTCCAACGCAGCTGTTGGCAATGCTGTCTCCGATAAGATCCAGCAGCAGGCCGGTCTGAACAATACCTTCCTTGGTATGATCGCTGTGCCGGAAAAAGAAGAGGAGTCTGCTTCCGAAGAAGACCCGGCTGAGGAGACTGAAACGACCATCACCAACAATGTGGAAGAAACAGCAACCGGCAATCTGGTTGCGGATGCCATTCTGGATGCAGCCGGCATGGACAATGCGGCCATTGCCATGATTCCGGACAGAGATATCTATGGTTCTCTTCCAAACGGCAGTGTGACACAGGGAGATGTCTATTCACTGTTTGATGATACCCTCTATGTGGTGACCTGCAAGATGACCGGCGGTGATATCCGTTCCCTCATCGAAGCCAGCTTTAACCAGTATCCACAGGCCAGGGATTTTCTTCAGATCGCCGGTATGAGCTACCATTTTGATAAATCAACCGGTATCGGAAGCCACATCTCCGAGTTTTATGTGGGTGACAATAAACTGGATGATGCCAGAACCTATGTGATCGCCATGACCAACGATATGGCCTCTTCTCTGGGCTTTACATCCGAATCTTCAGGAATGATCAATGTTTATCATTCTGTTTCTTATATCGTCAGCCAGTACATTCAGACACAGGCGCAGCTGATCGAGGGGGCATCCGGTCAGGATGTGTCTGATTCACTCAACTACGAAACAGTTGGCAAGAGGATCCGGATCAAATAATTTCATTTTCAATAACGACTTGTTAACAGCGTTTTTTTGTAGTAGAATTTTACTATCGTGCCTTCGGGTTTAACCGACGTATTAATTGATGAATGGGGGATTTATTATGAGTATGCTGAGTGCTATTTTCCTTGGACTTGTTCAGGGACTTGCAGAATTTCTGCCTGTCAGCAGTTCAGGACATCTTGCAATTTTTAAATATGTTTTTCATGCCAACACAGATACAGGTCTTCTTTTTGATACCTTATTGCACCTTGGTACACTGATCGCTGTCTGCATCGTATACCGTAAGGATATCATCAACCTGATCACCGCTTTCTTTGGCATGATCAGTGATATTATCAAAAATATCCGCATCTTCATTTATAATAAGAAAAACCATCAGAATAAAAAGTATCGCAGACTGATCAACAGTGCATACAAAAAGCTGATCGTTCTGATTCTTGTGACAACTATTCCAACAGGTATCATCGGTGTGCTTCTCAGCGATGTGATCGAGAAAGCATCCGAGACACTGCTTGTTCCTGGTATCTGTCTTGTTGTGACTGCCATCATCCTCCTTCTTTCCGATATCAAGGAGCCTGGTGATAAGAAAGTGAAGAAGACAACTTACATGGATGCCGGCATCGTTGGTATTGCACAGGGCTTTGCAACATTGCCAGGTATTTCCAGATCCGGAACAACGATCACAGCATGTCTCTTCCTTGGTTTTGACAGAGCATTTGCAGTAAAGTATTCCTTCATTGCTTCCATTCCTGCGATCGTAGGTGCCAATATTCTTGAGCTTCGCCATGCTGATTTCAGCAGTGTGACAAGTTCCATGATCGGTACATACGTGGCTGGTATGATCGTTGCAGGTGTCGTCGGCTTTATCTGCATCAATCTGATGATCAGACTTGTCAAGAATCAGAAGTTCCAGTATTTCGCATATTATTGCGCAATAGTTGGTATTCTTTCAATTATTGCATATTTTGTTATCGGATAAATTCATTCGTGGTTTAAATCAGGGTGCGAAATATCATTTTTTGGTATTTCGCACTTGTAGTTTATATAAAGGAGTGATTTGAGTGGCCCAGAAAACAACGGGTAAGACAAAAACAACGAAAACTACAAAGAAAACAACACCGGCTGCATCCAGAAAAAGCACCGGTTCTGCCAATACAAAAAGAACACGACAGGTTCAGCGCACAACGATGCCTGATGGTCCAAGAAAACCATTAAGAGGTGCAACTAAAAATGCACCGGACCGCAAGAAGAAGGAGGCTTACTCCACAGATCTGATCGATGACGTTAAGCTCACAGTGACCCTTCTGATTTCTGTGATCTGTCTGCTCAGTGTTTTTGGCCTGGCTTCCAATGTAGGTGATAAGATTGCCTATGTCCTTTTCGGTCTGACAGGTTTTGTGGCTTACCTGCTGCCATTTGTCCTTTTCTTTATGGTCGCCTTTCAGATGGCCAACAGGGGCAGTCGTCTGGCTAAGATCAAGATGATCTCTCTTGTGATCTTTCTGATCCTTGTGATGGGCCTGATCGCAGGTCTGTCCTCCACCTTCTCAGTGATCACATCCATTCCGGACAGCTTTACCGTATGCGGCGCCGGCCACAATGGTGGTGGTCTCATCGGTTATGCGACAGGCGGATCCCTCTATAAAGCATTTGGCAAAGTGGGTGCCGTTGCGATCCTGCTGATCCTGATGTTGATCTTCTTCCTTCTGATCACCGGCAAAGCCTTATTCATGACGATCGGTCTTCTGATCAAAGAGAAGGCAGCTTCCATTTCCGAGAATGTCAGCACTTTCCGTGAGGAGAGAGCCCAGGCGAGAATTGAAGCTATGCAGGCATCCGAAGAAGAATATGAAACGGATCCTGAAGAAGACTATGAGGAGATCGATGAGGTTTCCGAACTGGAGGAGACACCGAGACCTAAGAAATCCGTATCCAATATCGTGATCGGATTCCCTAAGAAACTGAAAGAGACAAAACAGGCAGAGCCTGAAGAGATAGCGGAAGAGAAGGCGCCAGCCGAAAATGAGATCAAGGAAGAGGAACTGACACCTGAGATCATTCTTCCAAAGACACCGGACAAACAGGAAGGAACCCCGTTACAGCCGATTCCTAGAGTTGCGCGTCCGTCATTTCTGGATAAGAAGATCCGTACTGAGATCGATCCAAAGCCTGAAATGCAGCTCGATGAAGAGAATGTAATCCCTGAAGAGGATGAATATATCAGAGACTACGAACCTGAGGATTCACTGTTTGATGTCACAGATATGCCTGAAACAGAAAAACTGAATCCGATGGCTTCCAAAGCCCTCAATGACCTTCTGGCTGCTAACCATGAGAACCAGCCTGAAGCACCAAAAACAAGGCAGAAAACACCATCTGTCGGTGGGGCAGAAGATGTGAGTGCGGAGATCAATGAAGAGACCGTGGACCGCTACGTAATGCCGCCACTGGCCCTTCTCGACAGACCGACAGCAGCAAACAGTGTCAGCGAGCTGTCACTCAAAAAGACAAGTGAAAAACTTCAGCAGACCTTTAACAGTTTCGGCGTGGATGTCCGTGTGACCAGTGTGATCTGCGGTCCATCCGTCACCCGTTTTGAGGTCCAGCCGGCTCAGGGTGTAAAGGTCAGCCGTATCGTTGCCCTTTCCGATGATATCAAACTGAATCTGGCTGCTTCCAATATCCGTATTGAAGCACCGATCCCGGGCAAGGCAGCGGTTGGTATTGAGATTCCAAATGAGACCAAAAACATGGTCAAACTTCGAGAGCTTCTCGAAGCACCTGAAGCAGGCAGGGAGAAATCCAAGATCGCTTTCCTGGTAGGTAAGGATATCGCCGGAAAAGTCATCCTTGCGAATATCGAAAAGATGCCGCATCTGATGATTGCCGGTGCGACCGGTTCAGGTAAATCTGTCTGCATTAACACCATCATTATGAGTATCCTGTTCAGAGCCGATCCGAACGACGTCAAACTGATCATGGTAGACCCTAAGGTGGTTGAACTGAATGTCTATAATGGTATTCCACATCTGCTTCTTCCGGTTGTCACAGACCCTAAGAAAGCAGCCGGTGCACTGAACTGGGCCGTTTCCACCATGATGGAGCGCTATCAGAAGTTCGCACAGGTGGGAACTAAAAATATTGAAACATACAATGCGAAGGTAGCCCGCGGGGATGTGGATCCTGCGGTTCACACCAAGATGCCTCAGATTGTCATCATCGTTGATGAGCTGGCAGACCTGATGATGGTCGCTAAGGCAGAAGTTGAAAATGCCATCATGAGACTGGCTCAGCTGGCAAGAGCGGCCGGTATTCATCTGGTTATTGCCACACAGAGACCATCTGTCAACGTTATCACAGGTACGATCAAGGCCAATGTCCCTTCACGAATCGCTTTCGCTGTCTCTTCTCAGGTGGATTCCCGTACCATCCTGGATATCGGCGGTGCTGAAAAACTGCTGGGTAACGGTGATATGTTATTCCATCCACAGGGCCTGCCACAGCCTAAACGTGTGCAGGGTGCCTTTGTTTCAGAGGAAGAGATTGCACGTGTCGTCGATTTCATTAAAGATAACAATACAGCATTCACAGGAAAGTCCAAAGATATCTCTGGTGAGATCACTGCGGTGTCCTCTGCATCCGGTTCTGTCGCAGCAGCGGGTGCAGGCGGGGACAACGAAAGAGATCTCTACTTTGGGGAAGCCGGACGTTTTGTGATTGAAAAAGAGAAAGCATCGATCGGTATGCTTCAGCGCGTTTTCAAGATCGGTTTTAACCGTGCCGCTAGAATTATGGACCAGCTGGCAGATGCCGGTGTCGTGGGTCCTGAGATCGGAACGAAACCTAGAAAGATCCTGATGACGATCGATGAATTTGAAGAATTTTTAAACAGTGGACAGTAACTGTATAAAGGAGATTGCGTTATGGCTTTCATTATTGATGGAAAGAAGATTTCCGCTGAGATTAAAGATGAATTAAAAGTAAAAGTAGAAGCAATGAAAAATGAAGGTAAGGAGGTCTGCCTGGCCGTGATCCAGGTAGGCAACGATCCTGCCTCCACTGTCTATGTCGGCAACAAGAAAAAGGCCTGTGCCTATATCGGTATCCGGTCTTTAGCTTATGAACTGCCTGAAGAGACAACAGAAGAGGAACTGATCACACTGATCGAAGACCTCAACGGACGTGAGGATGTCAATGGCATTCTTGTACAGCTTCCGGTTCCAAAACATATCGATGAGCACAAGATTATTCAGGCGATCTCACCACTGAAGGATGTCGATGGTTTCCATCTCCAGAGTGTGGGAGCCCTGGTTACAGGACAGCCAAAGTTTGTATCCTGTACCCCTGCCGGTATTATCCAGCTTCTCAAGAGAAGCGGTATCTCTATCGATGGCAAGGAGTGTGTTGTTGTTGGCAGAAGCAATATCGTGGGTAAACCGATGGCGATCCTTCTCCTCTCTGAGAATGGTACAGTGACGATCTGTCACTCCCATACAAAGGATCTGAAGGAAGTCTGCAAGCGTGCCGATATTCTGGTGGCTGCGATCGGTAAACCAAAGTTTTTTAATCATGAATATGTCAAAGAGGGCGCTGTTGTCATCGATGTGGGTATCCACAGAGGTGAGAACAACAAGCTGTGTGGTGATGTCGACATGGAAGATGTCAAGGATATTGTCAGTGCGATCACACCTGTACCTGGTGGCGTAGGTCCTATGACCATTGCCATGCTCATGTACAACTGTGTGGAAGCAGTCGCTCTTCAGGAGGAAGCACGTAAGAATGACTAATCAGAAGATTTTTTTTGCTTCTCTCGGCTGCGATAAGAATCTGGTCGATTCCGAGATCATGATCGCGATCCTGAGAGAACATGGATATGAACTGGTCAATGATGAGACGATTGCAGAGATCATCATTGTCAATACTTGCGGTTTCATTGCCGATGCCCAGGATGAGAGTGTCCAGACCATCCTTGAAATGGCGGAGATGAAGCATGTAGGCGCTTGTCAGGTCTTGATCGTTGCGGGATGCCTTTCCCAGCGTTATCAGGGTGACATTCTGGATGAGATTGAGGAAGTAGATGCTGTCATTGGTACAGCCAGCTATCAGAACATTGCCGATGTGGTGGCTAAGACACTGGAAGGCCATCGTGTGCAGGACTTCGAGGATCTGACAACGATGGCTGCTGTCAACGTGACAAGACCCAATACAACAGGCGGTTTCTCCAGCTATTTGAAGATCGCCGAAGGCTGCGATAAACACTGCACTTACTGCAGAATTCCATCTCTGAGAGGTTCTTTCAGAAGTTTCCCAATGGAATACCTGATGGACCAGACAAGCCGTCTTGCCGCAAGCGGCGTCAGGGAACTGAATCTGGTCGCTCAGGAGACAACCGTTTACGGCACAGACCTTTACGGCAAAAAGATGCTGCCTGAGCTTTTAAGACAGCTGTGCACCGTTGAGGGTATCGAGTGGATCCGTATTCTTTACTGTTATCCTGAGGAGATCACCCCTGAACTCATTCAGGTGATCAAAGAGGAGCCAAAGATCTGTCATTATCTGGATCTGCCGATCCAGCATGGTCATGACGAGATCCTGAAGCGTATGGGCAGAAGAACCACTCAGGCGGAGCTGAAAGCCATTGTGGCTCAGCTGCGTGAGGAGATTCCGGATATCGCACTCAGAACAACCCTGATCGTCGGTTTCCCTGGTGAGACGGAAGAACAGTTTGAGGCGCTCAAAGCATTTGTTGAAGAGATGCGTTTTGACCGTCTTGGATGTTTTGCTTACTCCATGGAGGATGGCACACCTGCTGCCCGTATGGACGACCAGATCGACGAGGACATCAAGGCCGAGAGAAGAGATGAGATCATGCTCACTCAGCAGGCAATTGCCTTTGAGAAAGCGGAAGAGATGATCGGCCGAGAACTTCAGGTCCTCATCGAAGGCCGTATTCCTGAAGATGATATTTATATCGGACGTACATACAGAGATGCCCCGGATGTCGATGGCTATGTCTTCGTCCATGCAGAAGAAGATATGATTTCCGGTGACATTGTCAGAGTGAAGATCACTGATGCACGTGATTATGATTTGATTGGAGATGTGATTTATGAATTTACCGAATAAGTTAACGGTTCTTCGTGTTATTCTGATTCCATTTTTTGTGTTATTTCTGCTCGGTGCCGAATGGATCGGTCCGGCATCCCTTTATATTGCCCTGCTGATCTTTATTGTTGCCAGCCTGACAGACATGCTGGATGGTAAGATTGCCAGAAAATATAACCTGATCACCAACTTTGGTAAGTTTATGGATCCTCTGGCAGATAAGCTGCTCGTCAGCGCGGCCCTGATCTGTTTTGTCAGCATGCATCGTATGCCTTGCTGGATCGTTCTGATCATTATTGCCAGAGAGTTCATTATCAGTGGTTTCAGACTGGTGGCAGCTGAAGGTGGTCTGGTCATTGCAGCCGGCAAACTGGGTAAGTACAAAACAGCGATCACAATGATCACCATCATTTTTATGATTCCTAACTTTGGGGGTCCTGTCGTATATGTGATCGAACAGATCATGATCTATCTGTCACTGATTCTGACAGTGGTATCACTGATCGATTATCTTGCAAAGAATAAATCTGTCCTCGCGGGCAAAATGTAAATCGACATCTATTATGGAGTGACTATGAAAAATCTGAAACGATCCATCCTTGTTCTTATGCTTTTCTGTATGGTCCTTCTATGCGGTTGTCACAGCAGGGAAATGAACCTGACAGTCAAAACGTCTCTGAATATGGATAATCTGTTTGTAGGATCCAGAACCATGACCGTGGACATTTCGGCCAGAGATTACAAGAAGTTCTTTGGTTCTGATAAGAGCAAGCTGGCGACAGCCATCAGAAAAGGCATGCCGCAGGGAATGAAATGCACCGTCAATGAGAAAGATGGCCAGGGCGCAGCCCTTGTCTTTGAAATCCCATTCAATTCGAAAAGGGAATATCAGACCGTGATCGATCGGATCTGTGATGCCAACAAAGCTGAGGGTGCGGTTCATCCGGCCGTCAATTTTGACTATTCCAGATCAGTTCTCAAAAGAGGCTATACGATCGATGAAAACTTTGTCTCCTCAGACCTTTTTTACTGGCTTGAAGGAAGTCTGAAAGAGGCCTATGAAGGTCTAAAAAACAGTGCCGTCTCTGTCAGAAGCGGTCAGACAGAAGTGCTTTTTGATGGAATGATCCTGGATGTCAATGACACGGGCCTGATCAGCATTTCCGATCTTCAGTCCAATGCTTTTGACAGCATGCAGATCATGGTGACCATGGACAGAGACCAGACCTTTGATGTTCAGGTATCCTACGTAGTCAGCAACGCTGTTGTGGCTAATCTTGGCAAACGTCTGGAAAAGCTGATGAATGGACTGGTGCCTGAAGACGGTGTCCTTTCATTTGAAGACAATGCCTTCAGCAGAACCTACACCTTGCTTCTCAGAGACCGAACTGCGGAAACTGTGAGAACAGATATGAATAAAGTCCTTTGTACCGGAGATACCGTCTTTGAAGTGGTGACAGAGGGTGATTCCGATAACTTATCGGCGACCATGTCCATCGTGCAGTACTTTGATGGCTCCTATTTCCTGGATTTTACCGATCCTGAGACCAGGATGTCTTACGTTCTGATTGTG
>JAZUHQ010000018.1:0-2197 GCA_045641805.1 Lachnospiraceae bacterium | reverse complement strand
CTTGACCTGAGCATCTAAAACAAGCTGATGCTTCTGTCTGAATTCAAGATCCAAAGCAGCCTCTTCCTCTGCAGCGGCCTGCTCAGCCAGCATTTTAGCAACACCAGGATCCGGAAGTCCCTTGACCTCACGTAAGATCTGCATGAATTCCTTACCGGTAATGGTTTCTTTCTTGATCAGATAATCTGCGATCTGATCCATGGCATCTCTGTTCTCACGAAGAAGATCCAGAGCCACCTGATAGCGCTCTTTGAGGACACGCATCACTTCTTTATCAAGTTCTGCGGCTGTTTCCTGAGCACAATTGAGGGATGCCTGACCACCGAGATACTGGTTCTCGATCGTTGTCAGTCCCATAAGACCGAATTTCTCAGACATACCGTACTGAGCGATCATCGCCTTGGTCAGGTTGGTTGCACGCTCGATATCATTGGAAGCGCCTGTTGTCACGCTGTCAAAAACGATCTCCTCAGCGGCACGGCCGGCCAGCAATGTCACAAGCTCGGTCATGATCTCAGCCTTGCTCATCAGATACTTCTCTTCCTCAGGCACCTGCATGGTGTAACCAAGTGCACCCATGGTTCTTGGAATGATCGTGATCTTCTGAACAGGTTCGGAGTTTTTCTGAAGGGCTGCTGCCAGTGCATGGCCTACTTCATGGTAGGAAACGATCTTTCTCTCCTGAGTGCTGAGGACACGGTCCTTCTTAGCCTTACCGGCGATAACCACTTCCACGGACTCAAAAAGATCTTTCTGACAGACAGCACGTCTGCCGTTACGGACAGCCATCAGGGCTGCCTCATTGATGATATTGGCAAGATCGGAACCTACGGCACCACTGGTTGCCAGGGCGATCTCATGAAAATCAACGGTCTCATCCATGCATACATTCTTGGCATGCACTTTCAGGACATCGATACGACCACGAAGATCCGGACGTTCCACAACGATACGGCGGTCAAAACGTCCCGGACGAAGCAGGGCTTTATCCAGAATCTCCGGTCTGTTGGTTGCTGCCAGAATGATAACGCCCTTGGAAGGATCGAAACCATCCATCTCGGAAAGCAGCTGGTTGAGTGTCTGCTCACGCTCATCGTTACCGCCGAACTTGGAGTCACGGCTCTTACCGATGGCATCCAGCTCATCGATGAAAACGATACATGGGGCATTCTCGGAAGCCTGCTTGAAGAGGTCACGGACTCTGGAAGCACCGACACCGACAAACATCTCAACGAAGTCTGAACCGGATAAGCTGAAGAATGGCACACCGGCCTCACCGGCTACCGCTCTTGCAAGTAAAGTTTTACCTGTACCCGGAGGTCCGACAAGCAGTGCACCCTTTGGCAGTTTGGCACCGATTCTTGTATAACGTTCCGGATTATGAAGGAAATCAACGATTTCCTTTAAAGATTCTTTGGACTCTTCCTGACCGGCAACATCCGCAAATGTTACACCGGTGGATTCCTGTACATCATATTTCTTGGCATTGCTCTTGCCGACGCCCATCATACCGCCGCCTTTACTGAAGATGTAACGGTAGAAGAACATCATGATACCCACCATGAGTACCATCGGAAGAACGACATTTAAAATACCTGAAATGATCATGGTACTCGTATCGATGACTTCACTGCTATAGATGACCTTATGCTCATCCAGCTTCTCGAAGATACGATCATCACCCACGTTACCGGTAAAGTACTTCACTTCCTTGCCGGCTGCGTCCTTGACAATAAAGTTGATTCTGTCGGAAGAAATGACAGCCTCTTCTACACTGCCGGCTTCCACCATGGTCACGAACTCTGTGTAAGTCACCTCATTTCGAGTGGAGGCACTGGTTCTTCCCATGACCAGCTGAAAAATCAGCATAGCCAGGATCGCAATGGATACCATGACCAGCAGGGACTGCTTGTTCATATCATCCTTCTTGTTACCACCGGAAGGATCACCTTTTGTGTTTCTGTTTTTGTCTTCTTTGCTCATATATCCTCCTGCACTTTGGCATTTCATACATTCCTGCTGCCAGAGGGTCGGATGCTTCCATGATTACGCATGGTCTATCCGCATACGGCTGGCATTTATATATTATAAGTAAAGAACCCCCTCAAATCAATAGACATCCCATCTTTTCACAAAGAATTCATCGAATTTTTAGATTTTTTCAAATGTAATGAAAATAATCGTTTTTCACACTTTC
>JAZUHQ010000017.1:0-7688 GCA_045641805.1 Lachnospiraceae bacterium | reverse complement strand
CCTGTCCGGTTATGGATGCATGCTTTGATGAGACTATGGAAGCTACAGTCGAAGGAAGCCTATGGACCGTCAAGGTCAAGGAAGCCTCAGCAGCACTCTATCTTCCAAAGGCAAAGATCCGATATGAGATCAGGGATGGAAGCATGCGGGAAGAGAGGATCGGCCTCGTTCTCTATGTCTCGCCGGAGATGGGAGGAGAGATGATAGAGGGAGACCAGATCAGCGGCGATGTGACGATAAGCCGCTTCGAAAAGGCCGGTAATCCGGGACAGTTCGATTCGGAGCGGTATTACAAAGCCCTGGGTTATGACTACAGGGCTTATGGAGATGCGCTTTCCATAAGGAGAGAGCAGGGGAGTCTTCGGTGCCGGCTGGGAAGACTGAAAAGGAGAATCAAAATAATACTTGAATCCTGTCTGGACAGTCAGGATGCCGGTCTGGTGGAAGCGATGATTCTAGGGGATCAGACACTTCTGGAGCCGGAGATCAAGGAACTCTACAAGGAGAATGGCATCGTCCACATGCTGGCGATCTCCGGACTTCACATTTCCATCATCGGCATGGGATGTTTTCGACTTCTCTTTGCCATGGGCCTTGGATGGGTACCTTCAGCGGGGATCGCGTCTGTCCTTGTCATTCTGTATGGCTTGATGATCGGTGCGGGAATCACGACTCAGAGAGCGGTCATCATGTTCATTCTTCATATGGGCGGGCAGATCCTTGGCAGAACCTATGATCTCTTATCTGCGATGGCCTTGTCAGCGCTTTTTCTTTTGTGGGACCATCCCTTGATGCTGACCCAGTCCGGTTTTCAGTTTTCCTATATGGCACTTCTGGCACTTGGCTTTCTGCTGCCGGCCTTGGACAGGTGCAGGAAACAGGCCTTTGGAAACGGGCCATGTCTGAAAAACAAGGTTTTCAGAGCATTTGTGCCGGCAGTCTGTGTGACCTTGATGACCATGCCGCTCACGGCTTACTATAATGGCAGCCTTCCTCTATATAGTCTGTTTCTCAATCTTTTGGTGCTCCCTATGGCAGGCCTTTTGGTTCCGCTTGGCATGCTCATGGGCCTTTTGGGTATGGTGAGTACAGATGTGGCTGCCTTGGGCGTCTTTCCATTACATGGGATGCTGGGAATGATCACCTGCTTGTGCCGCAGGGTTTCTATTTTGCCGGGCGCGCTCTGGCATACAGGAAGTCCGCCTTTATGGGTTTTGTTTGTCTGTTACGGGACGGTGATCGCTGTCTGCCTTCTTCTTAAAGTGACCGATTACAGGAGAGCGAAAGTCGTGTTTCTCCTCTTTTTGTGTCTGCTGATCCTGCTTCCTATAAGGCGCATGGAATCGTTTGTGGCTTTTTTGGATGTGGGACAGGGGGATGGGGCCATTCTCCGGAGTCCTGAAGGTCACATGTATCTGATCGATGGCGGCAGCACAAGTGTTAAAAATGTTGGTCAGTACAGGATAGATCCTTTTTTGACTTTTTATGGGGAGACAGGGATTGATTATGCTCTGGTCAGCCATGGCGATGAGGATCATATGAATGCAGTCACTGAACTGATGGGTATGGATAAGATCCGATGCCTGATGGTGACTTCGGGAGCGGCGGAGGAGGATGCGCTCAAGGATTTGATCGCATTGGCGGATGAGAAGCAGGTGCCAGTCCGGATGATCGATGCGGGGGATAGCTGGCAGGATGGCAGCTGGTCGGTGACATGTCTGTCGCCGGATGAGAAAGCGCGGAAAGACGGCAATGACGGGTCCATGGTCCTTAAGGTGACGACGGACCATCACCGCTATCTCTTTACGGGCGATATCTCTTCGGATGTGGAAGCCCAGCTTTCGGAAGCGGTCCTTGAGGATGTGGATGTGCTGAAAGTGGCCCATCATGGCAGCAGGTACTCAACATCACACGTTTTTCTTGAGAAGATGGACCTGTCGATGGCAGTCATTTCTGTCGGCAGAGGGAACTATTACGGGCATCCCCATGAGGAGGTTCTGGAGCGGCTCGAAGCGGAGAAAATCCCTTATCTCTGTACGATGGAGACCGGATGTGTGTTGATCCGTGAATAGAAATGGAAACCCTCAAAAGGGACTCTTTTGGGGACTCACAAGCGGATTTGTTCTTCATCAAAAACATGTCAAGTTGTACGCTTAATACAGCAAGGATACGTTGACAAGTCGATGGGGCGTACACTATAATAGGTGAGATAATGATTTGTGTAATGAATGCATGATCTGCTGCGCAGGGCAGTAGGTCGTTTTTATGAGGAGGAAAGCAATGATTCAAAATTGGGATCAGGTACAGATCGTTCCGGAGTTTACGAATCAGGGTGTGGATTGTTACCGTGTGATCGGTGATTTCTGTAATGAATACTATATTGTTTCAGAAGCTGAGACACGTAAACTGATGAACCATCCGGAAGTTGTAGGTTATGAAGTCTACGCATCTCTTTTAAATGCCACATCTGAAATGATGTATTTCCTGAAGGAGCAGAGAAAGATCACTTCTGCTAACATCCTTTCTATTCTGAGAGGTGCTTTAAACTATCCACTGGAAGAAGCTTGTTACAGAGAACATATCCGTGTTCATGATATCAGCTTCATGTCCTGTGAGCGTGTATTTAATGATGCCGGTGATATAGCCGGTCTGGCCATCAAATACAACAAGCTGACTATGGTACCGAACAGTACACTGATGATCGGTGATATCATTGCATCCGGTGAGACACTTGTACAGTGTCTCCGTTATGTGACAGACTACTACCGTGCACACGATGCAAGACTCCGCAATATTCTTCTGTTCACGATCGGTGGAACACGTGGTATTGAACTTCTCGAGAAACTGACAAAAGAGATCAGAGAGTTCTGGCCTGATTTTGAAGGTTTTATCACTGTCTACTATGAAGGTATCTTCAGCTGCTACGAGCCGGGGGATCTGGGTGTGTCCGGTATTAACCGTGCCCTCATCGACTTCTACTGGAAGGATGGTATCGTTGCACCTGCTTTCCGTCGCCAGACACTGTCCATGAGAGATCCTCTTTTTGAGAAGTGTACGATCTACGATGGCGGCGCCAGAAGATATGAGATCCATGAACATATCGAAGAGGTTCTGGAGTTCTGGAATGGTATCCTGGACCGCGCAGAGATCATCGACAAGCAGGCACTGCTTGAAGAGAAGCTGGGTCATCAGGTGCCAATCAGCTATGAAGACTGGCTCAGAGCCTGTCATTATGAGAAATTAAGTGAGAGTGAGACTCGTTGGTTATACCAGCAGGAGAAAGGCTTCGTTGAGAGTATCAAGGAAGTGTCTCTGAAGCAGATCGCGCTTCAGCGTATCAATGAGTTTACCACAGCACTTAGAAAATATATTTTATAATTGCATAAAGAGAGAGGAAAAAAAGATGTCTAATGAAGAAAAAGTAGTTGATATTGACTACGCGGAAACCGCGGTTCCTGTCGGTGTCCGCAGAAGCTATCTGACCATGTTTATGATCATGCTGGGATTTACTTTCTTCTCAGCTTCCATGTGGGTTGGTCAGGAACTTGCAGACGGTCTTGATCTGACAGGTTTCATCTCATCCCTGATCCTTGGTGGTATCGTGCTTGGTCTCTATACAGGTCTCCTTGGTTATGTCGGCGCTGATTCCGGTATGACACTGGACCTGCTTGCAAGAAAAGCATTTGGTTCCAAAGGCTCCTACCTGCCATCTGCCATGATCTCCTTCACACAGATCGGCTGGTTCGGTGTAGGTGTCGCTATGTTCGCCATTCCTGTAGCCAATGAGCTGCTTGGCGGCAGCGTGGCTGCTGAGTATGTGCTTGTTGCCATTGCAGGTATCTGTATGACAGCATCCGCTTACTTTGGTATCAAGTCTCTGACTGTGATCAGTTACATTGCCGTTCCTATGGTTGCTATTCTCGGTACAGTGGCCATGGTCATGGCTGTTATGAATGGTGATGGCACAATCGTTGACCAGTTTGCCAAGTCCAGCGGTTCTCTGACAGTCATCGGTGGTGCAGGTCTTGTTATCGGTTCTTTCGTATCCGGTGGTACAGCAACACCAAACTTCACACGTTTTGCTAAGAATGGTAAAGTCGGTGCGATCACAACTATCGTTGCCTTCTTTATCGGTAACTCCCTGATGTTCTTCTTCGGTGGTATCTCTTCTGTTTATGTCGGTGGTAATGATATCTTCGAAGTTATGATCAACCTTGGTCTTTTCTATCTGGCGATCCTGGTTCTTGGTCTTAACATCTGGACAACCAACGATAACGCCCTTTACTCTGCAGGTCTTGGTCTTGCCAACATCTTCAACCAGAAGAAGAAACCAATGGTTCTGATCTCCGGTATCGTGGGTACAGTCCTTGCTGTATGGCTCTACTGGAACTTCTGCGACTGGTTAAACATTCTGAACTGTACACTGCCTCCTGTTGGTATCATCCTCATTCTTGCTTACTTTATGAATAAGGAAGATTACAAGGATGCTCAGATCAGACAGACCGTCAACTGGTTTGCAGTGATCGGTGTGGTTCTCGGTGCGGTTGTCGCAAACCTGGTTCACTGGGGTATTGCTTCCATCAATGGTATGGTGATCGCTACGATCTGCTACCTGATCGGCCATTTCACAACAAAACGCGCATAATCTTTACTCTATAAGTAAGAAGAAAAAGCTTCAAAGCACGAAAGTGTTTTGAAGCTTTTTTAGTTTTGTGATACAATGCTTCTGAAGCCTATTGAAACAGAACCTGTTTCTATCGTATGGTATACGAGACAGAATAAAGTATCTCTATGAGAGATGATATTGAAATAAAGGAACAATTATGCAATTAACGGATTGTTATATCATCAACGGCCGTGACAATAAGGATATGAGTCTTTTCCGGATTGATATGGAGAAAGATCTCTTTGCCAATCTGAGAGATCTTTATGAGGCGGATCCTGAACGTTTTCACCAGTTCTTTCCTGAAACACTCCTCCCGGAGCTGCACAGTGACTGGGACATGGCTGTTTATGCAGAATACAAATCAAAGAGAACAGGCTTGGTAAAATCACTCCACTGCCTGATCCCACTTCGGGATCAGATCGGCAGAAGAGTGGAGCTCGATCGGCAGGAAGGTTTTACACCGATCATTCGCCTTTACTATGACCGATCCGTCTTTGAAGCACCGAAAGAAGAGCCGCTGATCACGGATGATCAGAAGATCGAGATCAGCGAGCGTATGGAGAAAAGCAGAAAGAAACGCAATAAAGCTTTTATTGGCGCCCTCTTAGGTCTCTGCCTCTGGGGATGCATCCTGGCAGGTCTGGTGATCAGAGGACTGTCCATCGGTTCGCTGCCGGATATCGAGGATGCACTGGCGGAAGAGGATTATAAACAGGTCGTGACCCTTTATAATGAAAGAATCCTGCTCAGAGAAAACCAGAAACCGATGGGTGACCAGCTGATCCTGGCCAAAGCCGATCAGGTTGTCAGAGCCTATCTCAGCGGGGATGCGGATTATGAATATGTGGACCGATGCCTGTCGGCCTTCCTCAAAATGAAGAGCGATGACATGATCGATGTGATCGCGGTGGATGCAGAAATGTGTGCCCTGAATGAACATCGCCTGGTGGATGCCGTAGGTATCTACAATAAACACATCAGTGACAATGAGACCCGTGAAAAAGCTGTTCAGTCCCTGGTACTCGATATGATGGCAGAACTGTACGGTGAAAGAAATCAGGATGGTGCGGATCACAGCCGTATTCAGTCTGATCTGGTCGTTTTGCGCGATATGAAAAATGCCCTGCTCTCAGAAAAAGCAGAAGGCTATCTCTACCTGATGACAGAGTACCTGTCAGCAAAGAAGCATTTCGAACTGGCAGAAACACTCTATGCCGATCATCAGTACCTGGATGCGATCCGCGAATATCTGCAGGTATCGGCTGGCTCTGAAGATTTTGCTTCCGCTGCTCAAAAGCAGATCGGCGAGGCAGGACAGGCCATCATCGATGGTTTTGAGAACAAAGAGACCATGACAGGTGCGCTTGCCGCCATTGCCGGCCTGACCGATCTTTCAGAAACACTGCCGCTTGAGATGTTTGATACAGAAGTGACTGCATTAAAAGCCCAGGTTCAGAAAGAAGTCCTCGAAAAGGTGGATGCGCTTGTCGGTGAGAAGAAGTACGATAAAGCCATGAAGCTCCTTCGTGATTCCGGTAAAGCCTGGGATAAGATCGAGCTGACAAAGAAACTGATGGAGATCAGAGATCTGCAGATGGCAGATGAAGAGACGGAAACCGAAGAACTTCCGGAACATCTGACCATTCCGGAACCTGACAAGGCAAAAGAAACAGCCGAGACAATCGAATCATAGAAAAACAAAAAGACATGATGGCCGGTGCATTGCACCGGGTCATGTCTTTTTGTTTTCAGAAAGGATGATTATCTGGAAAAACAGCTTCTATTTATAGTCATGCTCGCCGTCAAGATCTTTGGCAAGCTCGGCATACTCCTCAGGGTAAGTTTTCTTGAACCATTCAACAGCTGTCACACGGTCGTGTTTCTTGCCCGCATAGGTACGTGGATTTAATAACTCCTCATCGGAATCCTTGGAACAACGCCATCTCCACCAGATACCGGAGAAACGCTCATCAACCTGATCATCATCTGTGCCGCCGTAGTTACCGTAGTTGAGAGAGATCTGTGTGGAGTAAGCTTCGGAGAGGGTATTGACACGAAGGTCATTCATGAGGGCACGCTGAAGTGGGCGTTTGCAGAGAGAGGAAGCAACCATACGTGCGTGGTATGGGGCAGACTTGATGATACGTGCACACTCCCATGCGCGCTCAAGGACTTTGTCCTTTGGCGCGATCTCAGAAACCATACCCCAGTCATAAGCCTGCTGAGCGGTGATCTGGCCGGCTGTCAGGATAAGATAGTTGGCATGCTTGAGACCGATGAGCTCCTGAAGGAGAAGGCCCATACCGTCACCGGAAACCATACCGGAGGAAAGATGAGGATCGTCAAAATAGGTATCCTCAGAGACGATGGTGATATCGCAGAGAAGTGGGGCATCCCAGTGGAAGCCTGGTCCTGGCATAGCACCGATCGTTGGAATGTCAAGGTCAAAGACCATGTTTTTGATGAGGTTCATGTCATCGAAGTACTGATGATCGAAACGCTCATCTGCATATCTGTCCCAGCCATTTGGGTCCTGATCCTGAATCCAGTTTTCTGTGGCGGAGGTCCAGATCACGATCTCGTTCTCGTGGTCCATGGAGATCATTCTTGAAAGCTGAGACATGGCGCGATGCATACCACCGGACCAATAAGGTTTATGGTCACATGTCTTAATACCAACCTGAAGAATGCCATCTTCACGGTAAAGGTCAGCGTAGTCTTTAAACCACTCTTTGTATTCTTCGAATTTTGGAAGCTCTACGTAAGGAGCCATCTGTTTACTGTAATCTCTAGCCATTATTATTCTCCTTCCAATGTCGTCATCGGTTTTTTTTCTATGGGTTAATCATACAAAGAAGGCCGGCAAAAGGGAAATTGCGTTTTTGTATTGGGTTATGCACTTTTTGGTGAATGTGTCTTCCGCAGGACTTGACATAAGGCTTCAATCGATTGTACAGATAAAAAAACCTGGCATCTGAAAATAGGGCTGAACTGAGTCTTTTTTTAAGGTCAGTAATGCGGT
>JAZUHQ010000016.1:0-4835 GCA_045641805.1 Lachnospiraceae bacterium | reverse complement strand
GGATTTCAAAGGGGCCGTGGAAAAAGCGAAGGGCAGAGGGATCAAAGTCTATGCAGCCCATCTTAAGGGACAGAAGTTCTACGATGAGATGGATTACACAGGTCCATCCGCTTTTATGATCGGTAATGAAGGCAACGGCCTGACCGACGAAGCGGCGGCACTGGCGACAGATTATATCCTGATCCCGATGGAGGGACAGCTGGAATCCCTCAATGCGGCAGTGGCTTCAGCCATTCTGGTGTATGAGGTTTCCAGACAGAGAAGAAAGAAATAGATGCGTGAATGATATTTTGCAGAGAAGGCGGATTTAGCATTGCTTAATCCGCCTTCTCTTTTGTGGACATTTGGTCTTCAAAATGGTAAGATAATGTCAAAAGGAGGCATCATATGAATACATCAGAGTTGTATATCCTGATTATGCAAAACATGGATATCGCAGGATGGTTTATTGCAGCGATTGTCTTTCTGATCGTAGAGATCATGACGCTGGGACTGACCACGATCTGGTTTATGGGCGGTGCTCTGGCAGCCCTGATCCTGGCAGCGCTTGGCTGTCACATCGCGATTCAGATCGCAGCATTCCTGATCGTCACCATCGTTCTGCTGGTCTTTACAAGACCGATTGCCGTTAAGCATTTCAATGCGAAGGTTGAGCAGACCAATGTGAATGCCATGATCGGAAGAAAAGTCAGAGTTACAAAGACCATCGACAACACCGCAGGTGAAGGTAAAGTCATCGTCGGTGATGTGGAGTGGACAGCCAGAAGCGAAGCGGATGATGTGATCATCCCGGAAGGCTCTGTTGTCAGCGTGATCCGTGTTGAAGGCGTTAAAGTCATTGTCAAGAGTAAAAAGGAGGACTAATATATGCCATTTATTATTGCACTTATTGTTATCGTGATCATTTTACTGATCAGATGTATCGTTATTGTTCCACAGGCCAATGCCTACGTTATCGAGCGTCTGGGTGCTTACAGCGGCACATGGGATGTTGGTTTCCATGTGAAAGTGCCGGTGATCGATCGTATCGCCAAGAAGGTCAACTTAAAAGAGCAGGTTGCTGACTTCGCACCACAGCCTGTTATCACAAAAGATAATGTTACCATGAGAATCGATACCGTTGTCTTCTATCAGATCACAGATCCAAAGCTTTACAGCTACGGTGTTCAGAGACCATTACAGGCCATTGAAAATCTGACAGCTACAACCCTTCGAAATGTCATCGGTGATCTGGAACTGGATGAAACATTAACATCCCGTGAGATCATCAACGCCAAGATGAGAGCAACTCTGGATGATGCGACAGACCCATGGGGTATCAAGGTCAACCGAGTAGAGCTCAAGAACATCATTCCTCCTGCAGCCATCCAGGATGCCATGGAGAAACA
The DNA here is from genome assembly GCA_045641805.1 of Lachnospiraceae bacterium. Taxonomy (GTDB): domain Bacteria; phylum Bacillota; class Clostridia; order Lachnospirales; family Lachnospiraceae; genus Coprococcus_A. The sequence continues at coordinate 3,447 of JAZUHQ010000016.1, read as the reverse complement.
GATGAAGGCTGAGCGTGAACGAAGAGAAGCGATCCTGATCGCTGAAGGTGAAAAGAAATCTGCGATCCTTAAGGCTGAAGGTCATAAGGAATCCCTGATTCTTGAAGCTGAGGCTGCAAAACAGTCCGCGATCCTTCGTGCAGAAGCTGCCAAGGAAGCAAAGATCCGTGAGGCAGAAGGTGAAGCTGAAGCGATCCTTAAGATCCAGCAGGCCAATGCCGATGGTATCCGTTTCATCCGTGAAGCCGGTGCCGATCAGGCTGTTCTTCAGATCAAGAGCCTGGAAGCATTTGCAAAAGCGGCAGATGGCAAGGCAACAAAGATCATCATTCCTTCCGACATTCAGGGTCTGGCAGGTCTTGCAACCTCCATCTCCGAAGTTGTCAAGAAAGAAGAAAACTAATCTGAACAGAATAGTATACAATTTGAAACAAAACCGCCGGTTCTGCCGGCGGTTTTGTGCAGTTTTCCTTTTTCCTTTACTTTTGGATCAAATTTTACCAAAAAACTTAAGAAATTCTTCCGTTTTTGGTTGAATCGTTTTCAGAATCGAAGCGTATAATCCACAGTGAAAACAAAGGAAATGAGGAAAATTGTCATGAGTCAATACGCACTAAGTTTTAGAAACTGGAGTATCAGACATCCCTTAATGTTGGGCTTTGGATTTTTTGCCTTCTATATGACCTGGTTCAGTCTTCTGGAAAAATACCGTACACCGGTGATCTGGATCCATACGGGACTGGACAGACTGATGCCATTCTGTGAATATTTTATTGTGCCTTACCTGCTTTGGTTTGTTTATGTGGGTGGCACCTTCGTCTATTTCTATTTGAAAAACAAAAAGGACTATTTTAATCAGTGCAGATATCTCTTTACAGGCCTGATCATCTGCCTGATCATCTATACACTGGTACCGACCGGCATTCATTTAAGACATGCCGTGGTGGGAGACAACATCTTCTGTGACCTGGTCAGATATATCTATTCTGTGGATACATCGACCAATGTGTGTCCATCCATTCATGTGTACGCATCGATTGTGACACACAGAGTAATCTCAGAGAGCAGGTGCTTCAGTAACAATCTTTGGATCAAAGCTGGTTCGCTGATCCTCTGTATTCTGATCTGTATGTCCACGGTTCTTCTGGATCAGCACTCCGTGGTCGATGTTTTCTGGGGAAGCATGCTGGCCTATGCACTGCATCCACTGGCGTACAGAAGCTTCTTCGATTCCATGTTTACCGGCTCCAGAAGAGTCCATACGCATTAAGCAAAAAGGCTTTCACGATCGCGTGAAAGCCTTTTTCCATGCATGGATGTGCATTGGTTATTGCAGAATAGTTCAAAATAGAGTAAATTATTCTTAACAATTATAATGGGGAGGAAGGACTTTGAAAGAAGCGATACTCAAATGTCTGAAGGAAACAGACGGCTATGTTTCCGGTCAGCGTCTGTGCGAGATGTGCGGCGTATCCAGAACAGCCATATGGAAAGTTATGAGCCAGCTGCGAGAAGAAGGCTATGAGATCGACGCGGTAAAAAACAGGGGTTACCGCCTGACGTCCGCTCCCGACAGAATCACACCGGAGGAAATCTACAGCCATCTGAAGACAAAGTGGGCCTGCAGACCGACGGTTTATTATGAAGAAACAGATTCCACCAATGACAGAATCCGAAAGCTGTATACAGAAGGCTATGGACACGGCACACTGGCGGTGACCGAACTTCAGAATGCAGGCAAAGGCCGAAGAGGCCGTGTCTGGCAGTCACCGAAGGGCACCAACATCGCCCACAGTCTGCTGCTGATACCGGAGATCCATCCCATGAATGCCTCCATGCTGACACTGGTGGCAGGCCTTGCGGTCTGTCAGGTGCTTAGCCGGGAAGTGCCGGATGCCAGGATCAAGTGGCCCAACGATGTGGTCATCGGCGGCAAGAAAGTCTGCGGCATCCTGACAGAGATGAGTTGTGAGATGGATTATATCAACTATGTGGTTCTGGGCATTGGTTTAAATGTGAACACGGAAACATTCCCGGAGGAGATCGAAGCTGTGGCAACCTCTCTCTATCTGGCGACAGGTAAGAAGTACAGCCGAAGCGAACTGATCGCAAACATATGGGAAGCGTTTGAGTCCGTGTATGAAACTTTTATCCGGACGGAAGATATGCCCGGACTGATGGATGCATATAATAAGCTGCTGGTCAGCAAAGACCGGCAGGTCATGATAGAAGAGAGGGGTACCCGATCAACAGGTATTGCTGAGGGCATTGACCGTGAAGGTTGTCTCATTGTCCGCATGGAGGATGGCAGCAAACGTCACATCATGTCCGGCGAGGTCTCTGTGCGCGGTGTCCTGGGTTATGTATAGGAGGACATGATCATGTATCAGGAAGAGAATGTTGTACTGTGCGCGTCCAGCGCTTATGAGAAAAAATTTTATTTGTCCGAAAGATTTAACGCCCTGCCACAGTCCATCAAGGATGAACTGAAGATTATGTGCGTGCTTTATACAGAAGATATCGGTGGTGTTCTTTCCCTCGAATTCGATGAGGAAGGCACCTTACAGCTCATCTCCAGCGCAGATGAAGGGGATCTGCTCTACGATGAGATCGGCAGCGTCTTAAAGCTGAAACAGCTGAGAGGCGAAAAACAGGAATTGTTTGAATCTCTGGAGATGTTCTACAGAGTTGTATTTTTAGGAGAGGAGTTTGCGGATGTTAATAGCGATTGATGTTGATAACACAAATATTACACTGTGTACATTTAAGAACGAAGAGGTAGCCAAAATCTACCGATTCACCACCAAAATACCACGCACATCTGATGAGTTTGGTATTATGCTGCGCAACATCTGCAGACTGGATAATATCAGTCATCACGACGTGGAAGGCGTGATCATTGCTTCCGTTGTACCTAATGTCATGTATGCTCTGACCAATGCCTGCTTTAAATACTTCCATGTCACACCGATCGTTGTGGGACCTGGCGTTAAGACGGGCGTTAAGGTTAAAGCGGAGAATCCAAAGGAAGCCGGTGCCAACCTGATCGTTAATGCCGCAGCGGTTAAAGAGCTTTACGGCGGTCCGGCCATCGTCATCGAGTATGGAACAGCAACCACCTATCAGCTGGTCCTTGAAGATGGCACCCTGGATTCCGTTGTTATCGCACCGGGTATCCAGACATCTGTCCAGGCGCTGACAGCTGACGCAGCCCGCATCACGGAAGTTGAGATCCGCAAGCCAAAGACTATCCTTACCAAAGATACAACAGAGTGTATCCAGGCAGGCGTTGTCTTCGGTACGATCGGTGAGACAGAGTATATCGTCCGCAAGATGAAGGAAGAATCCAAACTTGAGAATATCAAGGTCATCGCTACCGGTGGTTTTGGTAAGGTCATTTCTGATGAGACAAAGATGATCGATATCTACGACAATATGCTGACATTA
>JAZUHQ010000015.1:0-2961 GCA_045641805.1 Lachnospiraceae bacterium | reverse complement strand
AATGAATTCACAGTTATCCAGCTGATTGATACCGGCATTGACTTTTGCTGCTTCCACTGCATCCTCAACGATCTCAACACCGATGACTTTCTTGGCTACTGCTGCCAGGATCTGTGCGATTGTACCTGTACCGCTGTAAAGATCAAATACCGTCATATCTTTTGTATCGCCGATATAACTTCTGGCTGTATTGTAAAGGAGCTCTGCCCCCAGTGTATTGGTCTGGAAGAAAGAGAAAGTGGAAATCTTAAACTTCAAGCCCAGGATATATTCATAGAAATAATCCTGACCATAAAGAATATTCATCTGGTCACACTGAACCACATCCGCCAGCGTATCATTTACGATGTGGATAATACCCGTGATCTTGCCCTCGAGTGGGAGTGCGAGGATCTTATCTTTCAGTTCTGTAAGGTCCATTTCTGCCTGGCTGGTTGTAACCAGGTGCACCAGAAGTTCACCTGTTGTCACAGAACGTCTCACAAGGAGATGACGAAGCCATCCTACATGCTGCATCTTCTTATAATAAGGCATCGGATGCTCTGTAAAGTAATCCAATACTGTTTTTAAGATGATATTGTAGTCCTCGTGAACGATCTTACAGTCATCGGTTGTCAGGATATCATAGGTAGAACCCTTCTTGTGAAGGCCTAATGTCAATGGTCCATCGATGTGATCATCACCGAAGGAATACTCCATCTTGTTTCTGTAGGCCCACTGATTTGGACTTCCTGTAATGCCGGTAAAGTCATAGTCGGCTTTGCCTTCTGCATTGATCTGACCAGCACCACGAATAGCAATATCCAGAAGTGCCTTGACCTGATTGGCTTTCATCTGAAGTTGCTCTTCATAAGCCATTGTCTGATACATACAGCCGCCGCAGGCAGGGAAGTTTTTACAGACAGGATCGATCACTTCCAGTGGAGATCGCTCTACCACCTCAAGCAGTCTGCCCTCACATCTGTCTTTTCTCTTTTTATTGATCATAAAACGGACTTTCTGTCCCGGAATACCATTTTTAACTGTGACGATCTCATTTTCCACAGGCACACGGCCTTTGTTAGGAAAATCCACGTGATCGATCACGCCTTCAAATATCTGTCCTTTTTTCATATGAAACCTCTATTCTAATAAAAACGAAAAGCTGTTACCTATTGTAACAGCTTTAAAGTTATTGTTCAATATTCATCTTGTCGGATTATTCAGCCTTTGGAGCGTCTTCGTCAACGAAGTCATCTTCCTCTACAACTGGAGCTGCTTTCTCTTCTTCCTCGAAATCATCTTCGAAATCATCATCAAAGTCGTCTTCGAAATCGTCTTCAAATTCATCTCTTGTCACATATTTGTAGATAGCAAAAGCGATAAGAGCGATGGCAGCGATACCAGCAAGAATAGCCAGTACAAGAGCAACAGTTTTCTTCTTCTGCTCTTCAAGCTCATAGCGGTGGACAAAATCTTTCAGTTTGCTGAGTTCTAAAATATCATCGATTCTATTCATAGAAACCATCCTTTCCATGCTGCCATCCATATGCAGCAAAACAACTCTGTATTTGCATCTAGTATAGCATTAATACCTCAAAAATACTACTAAACTTTCTTCAATTTTGCAAAGGAAGCGAACATCTTTTTCACACCAAAGCGCTCAAACTCAACCGTAACTTCATAATCCTTGCCGCCATCATTGATCAGTGTCACCACACCGGTACCAAACTTCACATGACTGACGGTATCGCCTACCTTGTAATCCGGCTGGACCTTTGCGATGGCGGATCCTTTCTGATAACCGACACCTGTTTTGCTGCCTGATTTCTTAGACGCACCTAGATCAAAGATGCCTGATTTCTGAAGCTTACCGGAATTAAACTGACCACCGTAAGCCTGATGGCTGCTGGAGAAATTACTTCTGAATGGGAGATCTTCCTCCTTCTTTTTCGGATATCTGAGTGAAGGGGTGTCTCCCTGAAGGAGGGCTGTCGGAATCTCTCTGACAAACCGGGACACCTTATTGCACTGAGTCTGTCCATGCTGCATTCGGGTCTGCGCACAGCTTAAGGACAGTTCCTTCATGGCACGGGTGATACCGACATAGCACAGACGGCGTTCCTCCTCCACACTCGTCGGGTCATCATCCACGATGGACATATAGCTAGGGAAGAGACCATCTTCCATACCCACCAGATAGACATATGGAAACTCCAGACCTTTGGCACTATGCAGCGTCATCAGGGTCACCTTCTCTTCGGAGTCGTCCATGCTGTCCACATCAGCAACCAGTGCGATCTGCTCCAGCAGTTCACTTAAGTTTGGATTTTCGGCCTCATCTTCATAGATCACGATCTTGTTGCGAAGTTCATCCAGGTTTTCCATACGGGTCGTTGCTTCATCGGTGCCCTCATCCTTGAGCTCCTGAAGATAACCGGTCTCCTCCAGGATGTCATCAAATAAGGCGGACAGGCTCATATAGCCCAGCTTGCTCTTAAACACCTGGATCATGTTGACGAATCCCTCGATCTTGGATGCGGTCTTGCCAAGTCCTGCGACCATGTTGGCCATTTTCAGGCCATCAAAGAAGCTCATATTCCATGCCTCCGCATGATTGGCGACCTTTGTAAGGGAGGCTGCACCGATGCCTCGCTTTGGTATGTTGATGATACGGCGGACAGCCAGCTCATCCTGGCCATTATCGATGGTCTTCAGGTAAGCCAGGATATCCTTGATCTCTTTTCTCTGGTAGAAGTTGACACCGCCGACCACCCGATAAGGAATGCCGCGCATGACAAACTTCTCTTCCAATACACGGGCCTGAGCATTGGTTCTGTAGAGGATGGCAAAGTCCTTATAGTGCATTCCCGGCTGTACACTCTTCATGGCGATTCTTGAAACAACGCCGTCTGCCTCCTCAAACTCGTTATAATACTGGTCAAAACGGATAGCCGCACCCTTTTCGTTCTCGGTCCAGAG
>JAZUHQ010000014.1:0-2898 GCA_045641805.1 Lachnospiraceae bacterium | reverse complement strand
GCCTTACAAGCAGAGGGTCATAGGTTCGAGCCCTATAGGTTCCATGATGCCGATGTGGCTCAATTGGCAGAGCAGCTGATTTGTAATCAGCAGGTTATCGGTTCGAGTCCGATCATCGGCTTTTCTCGATATTACAATTATATAGAGATATGGGCGGATTCCCGAGTGGCCAAAGGGGACAGACTGTAAATCTGCTGCGACACGCTTCGGTGGTTCGAATCCACCTCCGCCCATTTAAATAATATCGCGGGGTAGAGCAACCCGGTAGCTCGTCGGGCTCATAACCCGAAGGTTGTTGGTTCAAATCCGGCCCCCGCAACTCACGCCCAGATAGCTCAGTCGGTAGAGCAGAGGACTGAAAATCCTCGTGTCACTGGTTCGATTCCGGTTCTGGGCACGATGGGATATTAGCTCAGCTGGTAGAGCACTAGACTTTTAATCTAGGTGTCCCGGGTTCGAGCCCCGGATGTCTCATTGTGAATAAGACGCTGTAACGAAAGTTACAGCGTTTTTTTTGTCTAATTTTGGTAAAACTGATATTTTTGATTTTTTAATACTTATGTCATAGTATTTTGATTTTGACCGTGCTATAATAACCTACGGAAGAAATAAGACAGAACATACGTTCACTACTATATTTTGTAGTATAAAAAAGAAATAGACTTATAAATCAACAATATATAGTATATAACATTCTTGGAGAGGTGAGTGTTAATGATCGTTATTAAAAGAGACGGACAGGAAGTTAACTATAATCGTAGTAAGATCATTATTGCGATCGGCAAGGCAAATGCTGAAGTCCCTGAAGAGGAGCGTATCCCAGACGAGGATATTGACGAGATCGTCCGATATATTGAAACACGTAAAAGAAAGCGTATTCTGGTTGAGGATATCCAGGATATCATTGAACAGAAATTAATGGCTAAGGATAAGTTTGTACTGGCCAAGACTTATATTGTTTACCGTTATACACGTGAACTTGTAAGACGTGCCAATACAACCGATGATTCTATCTTAAGCCTGATTAAAAACAGTAATAAGGATGTTATGGAGGAGAACTCCAATAAGAATGCAACCGCTGCTTCCACACAGCGTGACCTGATTGCAGGTGAGGTCAGCAAGGACCTTACAAAGCGTCTCTTATTACCTGAGAAAATTGCGAAAGCACATGAGGATGGTATTCTTCATTTCCATGACGCGGATTACTTTGTACAGCCTATTTTCAACTGCTGTCTGGTCAATATCGGCGATATGCTTGATAATGGTACAGTTATGAACGGCAAGATGATCGAAAGTCCAAAGAGCTTCCAGGTTGCCTGTACAGTTATGACTCAGATCATTTCTGCTGTTGCCAGCAGCCAGTATGGTGGTCAGTCTGTAGATATCAAACATCTTGGCAAGTATCTCCGCAAGAGCCATGATAAATACGAAAAGGCCATCAGAGATGAGTTTGGCAATCAGTTTGATGATGAGACTGTTGAAAAGTTGGTTCAGAACCGTCTTCATGACGAACTGAAATCCGGTGTACAGACAATCCAGTATCAGATCAATACACTGATGACTACCAATGGTCAGTCTCCATTCGTTACATTATTCCTGAATCTTGATGAGTCCAGCGAATATATCGAAGAGAATGCAATGATCATTGAGGAGATCTTAAGACAGCGTCTTGAAGGTATTAAAAATGAAAAGGGTGTTTATGTAACACCTGCTTTTCCTAAACTGATCTACGTTCTCGATGAGAATAACTGCTTAAAGGGCGGTAAGTATGACTACATTACACGTCTTGCAGTTAAGTGTTCCGCAAAGAGAATGTATCCTGACTATATCTCCGCTAAAAAGATGCGCGAGAATTATGAAGGTAATGTATTCAGCTGTATGGGCTGCAGAAGTTTCCTGATTCCATGGAAGGATGAAGAAGGCAACTATAAATTTGAAGGACGTTTCAACCAGGGTGTTGTAAGCCTGAATCTGCCTCAGATCGGCATTATCGCCAGAGGAGATGAGGAAAAGTTCTGGAAACTCATGGATGAGCGTTTAGAGCTCTGTTATGAGGCTCTGATGTGCAGACACAACGCACTTCTGGGCACTTTATCTAATGTCAGTCCTATCCATTGGCAGTATGGTGCGATCGCAAGACTTGCTAAAGGTGAGAAGATCGATAAGCTGCTTTATGGCGGCTATTCAACCATCTCCCTTGGCTACATTGGTCTTTATGAAGTAACCAAGCTGATGAAGGGCGTCAGCCATACAGATCCTGTCGGTGAGGAATTTGCACTCCGTGTCATGAACAGAATGAAAGAGGCAACACTCAGATGGAGAGCAATGACCAACATTGGTTTCAGCTTATACGGAACTCCTGCTGAATCTCTTTGCTACAGATTGGCAAGAATCGATATGGAGCGTTTTGGTGAGATCGAAGACATCACAGATAAGGGCTACTATACAAACTCCTATCATGTAGATGTCAGAGAGAAGATCGATGCATTCAGCAAGTTTGCATTTGAGAGTCAGTTCCAGCCAATTTCCGGCGGTGGCTGTATCTCCTATGCAGAGATTCCTAACATGCGCCATAACCTCGAAGCCCTGGAGGAAGTCGTTAAATTTATCTACGACAACATCCAGTATGCTGAGTTCAATACAAAGTCTGACTACTGTCATGTCTGTGGTTTTGATGGAGAAATCATTATCAACGACGACCTCGAATGGGAATGCCCACAGTGTGGTAACAAGGATCATCAGAAGATGAACGTTACACGAAGAACATGCGGCTACCTGGGAGAGAACTTCTGGAACGTAGGAAAGACAAAGGAAATCAATTCCAGAGTCTTACATTTATAAATGTATAGAAACAAAAATAGAGCCTGATGGCTCTATTTTTGTGTTTGTTGCTAAACA
>JAZUHQ010000013.1:0-2836 GCA_045641805.1 Lachnospiraceae bacterium | reverse complement strand
AAATATGAGATTATTAATCTGAGAGTGCTATTTTGAAGATGTTTTGACTAAATGCACAAAAAGAGGTATCTCCTATGAAGGTTATAATTGTCACATTTTCAGATAATGCTGATCATCAGGATATCAGTTTCGGAATATTTGAAAGCCTTTATAAGGCCAGACGACCGGACTGTGAAGCCTGGGTTATGGGAATCAAATCTCCAAAGGTCTCTGTGATGGACACACCGAATACGTACCTTGTGGACTGCCCTAAAAGGCCGGGAATTGAAAAGAAGACTTTTGACTTGAGGGAGTTGCATTCTATCATTTCTTGGATCAACAAACAACATTTCGATGTGATTTTTTTCGAGACACTTCATGTATGGAATCTTCCTATCATGATGCGGTGTCATAAGAAAACAAAAATCTTCCAGATGATTCATGATCTGATCCCTCATGGGGGTGATAAGCAAGCAAAGTCTGTCGATCTTATGAATAAAGCCGTCTGTAAGATGGCAGATTACATTGTTCTCGCCAATCAGAAGTACGTGCCGAAAGTCACAGAGATATATGGCGTTGATCCATGTCGTGTACGGTACGTGGATATGTGGCGGAGGTTTCCAGAGTATACCGAGCCGAGATTCACAAAGCGGGCATTGTTTTTTGGCCGTATGAATCCATATAAGGGTGTGGATAATCTTCTGGAGATCGTGAAGCTGTGCCCAGATGTGCAATTTGACGCAGTAGGACGCGTTGATCCGTTGGTACAGGAGCAAGTTGACCAGCTGAAGGCACAGCCTAACGTTACAATGAATAACGGATATGTGACGGATGCTGAGATGGCGGAGGCGTTCATCAATGCTGATTGGATCGTTCTTCCATACAACTCAGCCACACAGTCTGGTGTGGTAATCGATGGCTATCGTTACGGTCGTCCCTGCATAGCTTTTAACGTTGGTGCGATCACTGAACAGGTTAATGAAGGAGCCAGTGGCTTCCTGATTGAACCTGGTAATAACGAAGCATTTGCTAAGAAGTTACAAGAAGCGGCACAGATGGATGAACAGTCCTATGAAAAACTCTCCCAGTCAGCCTACGATTTCGGATCTCAGAAGTATGCTGCTGTTGGAGCTATTGAGCGCTTTATTGAACTTATCAACGAATGAGCCATTCTCATCTTAAAACAGAAAGGATATCAATTGTGAATATTATTTTACTCTCCGGTGGATCAGGAAAGCGGTTATGGCCGTTGTCAAATGAAGTTCGCTCCAAACAGTTTTTGAAAATATTTAAGAAGACAGATGGAAGTCACGAGTCGATGGTACAGCGGATGTATCGGATGATTCAGGAAGTGGATGAGTTTGCAGCAGTGACGATTGCTACCTCAGAAAACCAGGTAACATCGATCCGGTCTCAACTTGGTGATTCAGTTGGTATTTCCATCGAACCTTGCCGCCGAGATACTTTCCCTGCTATTGCGTTAGCAACAGCCTATCTTCATGACAAACAAGGAGTAGACGCAGAAGAGACGGTCGTAGTGTGTCCTGTCGATCCCTATGTAGAATCTGATTATTTCCAAATGCTTGAGAAGCTGAGCGTTCAGGCATCGAAGGGAGAAACTAACCTCGTCTTAATAGGTGTTGAGCCGACATATCCAAGTGAGAAATATGGCTACATCATTCCGGAGAGCAAAGATCAGATTGCTGCAGTTGAGACATTTAAGGAGAAACCTGATGTCGCTACAGCTGAGAAATATATAGCTGCAGGTGCTCTTTGGAATGGTGGTGTGTTTGCCTATAAGCTTTCCTATGTTCTTGGTATTGCCGAGAATGTCCTGGGATCGGCTGATTATCAGTACCTTTTTGATAACTACAGCACTCTCACAAAGATTTCTTTTGACTATGCTGTGGTAGAAAAGGAAGAAAGAATCCAAGTCATGCGTTTCGCTGGTCAGTGGAAGGATCTCGGCACATGGAATACGCTGACAGAAGCAATGAGCGATGAGGTGGCTGGGAATGCAGTTGCGGTTGATTGCTCCAATACTCATGTCATTAACGAGCTTCAGATTCCCTTGATTGCGTTAGGCGTAGACAATTTGGCTATCGCAGCTACACCAGACGGTATTCTGGTAACTGACAAGAAAAAGAGTGACAGGCTGAAGGATTATGTTGTTGAACAAAGGCCAATGGTTGAAAAACGTGGATGGGGTAAGTATCAAGTGTTGGATTATCGCATCCAACCGGATGGCCAGAATTTTTTGACAAAGCATCTGATTATTACTCCTGGCCAGCATATCTCATATCAAAAGCATCAGCATAGATCAGAGATCTGGACTTTTGTTGATGGAACCGGAAAACTGATTCTGGATGGTGAAGTTACGCGTGTTTCTCGTGGAGAGATGGCTTACATTAAGCCGGGCACAAAGCATGCAATAAAGGCTGATACAGAACTTCACATTATTGAAGTCCAGGTCGGCGACGAGCTGACAGAAGAAGATATTGAACGTTTAGAGTGGGATTGGAATAGTGTTGACTGAAAAGATAAAAGCAGAATACGATCGGTGGGACGAATATGCCGCTGACATTGACGTAGCCACAGAATTGAAATCAATGGATGAGAACATGATAGAAGATGCTTTCTACCGTGATCTTGCTTTCGGTACCGGTGGCTTACGTGGAACAATCGGCGCTGGGACTAACCGCATGAATGTTTATGTGGTAGCAAAAGCAAGCCAGGGTTTAGCAAATTATCTACTTTCCATGGCGACAACACCCTCTGTAGTTATTGGCTACGACAGTCGGATCAAATCGGATGTGTTTGCTAAAGTAACTGCAGGAGTGTTTGCTGCAAATGGCGT
>JAZUHQ010000012.1:0-2693 GCA_045641805.1 Lachnospiraceae bacterium | reverse complement strand
GTTGATGGAGCGCGCTTCTTTGTGCGTCGCTGAAGAGGTGATGACCCTTGCAGAAGTGCTCCGAGGCAAAAAGACAAGGATTGGATGTGTCTGTGGTAATGGCAATAATGGCGGTGACGGTATCTGTGCCGGCAGGATCCTTTTTCAGAAAGGCTATCGGGCCGAGATCATTCTGGCAGGTGACAGAAGTAAACTTTCAGAAGATGAGAAAGTACAGCTGAGTATTGCTGAAAAACTGGGCATGCAGGTTCATGAGAATGCTGATGATCTGAATTATGATCTCCTGATTGATGCGATCTTTGGTATCGGACTGACCAGAGATGTCAAAGGTGCATTTGCAGAGGTGATCGATGCGATCAACAAGGCGCATGAGGAAGGAAGCGCCGTTGTAGCGGTGGACATTCCATCCGGTATCTCTTCCGATACGGGCAAGATCATGGGCACAGCAGTGAAAGCGGACGTGACGGTCACCTTCGGATACAAAAAGATCGGTATGATCGATTATCCTGGTGCCTCCTGCTGCGGCAAGATTGTCTGCAGAGAAATAGGCTTTGATACAAAGGGCGCTGAAGAGGCAGGTGTCAATACCTATACTTATGGCCCTGAGGACCTTAAACGGATTCCAAAAAGAGAGCCATCTTCCAATAAAGGCACTTATGGTAAGGTGCTTGTGATCGCCGGCACAAAAAATATGGCAGGAGCTGCCTTTTTCTCATCAGCAGCTGCATATAGAACAGGTGCAGGCCTTGTCTATCTTTATACACCGGAGAGCAACCGCGTGATTCTTCAGCAGCTGATTCCCGAGGCTGTTATGAAAACTTATCCGGACAGTGCGCCGGATCTTGAAATCTTGGATCAGACAATGAAGACCATGTCTGTCATTGTTCTTGGGCCGGGGCTTGGAACGTCTGATGCCTCAAAAATGATCGTAGAACACGTGATAAAGACTGCGAGCGTTCCGCTGATCATCGATGCGGATGCCCTTAATATCCTTTCAGAGCACAAAGAGTGGCTTGAAAATCATCAGGCTCCGGTCTGTCTGACACCACATCTGATGGAATTATCCCGTCTGACTGGCTATAATATCCAAAGCCTTAAGGAAAATCTGACGGATGTTTGTGTGGACTTTCGTCATCGTTATGATGTAATATGTATATCAAAAGATGCGAGGACACGTGTTTTTGATGGATCAGGACGTTTGTATATCAATACATCCGGCAACGACGGTATGTCAACCGGTGGAAGCGGAGATGTACTGACCGGTATCATTGCAGGTCTTGCAGCTCAGAAAATGCCGCTTGAGGAGGCGGCTGTTCTGGGTACCTACATCCATGGTCTGGCGGGGGATGAAGCGGCACGCACAAAGAGCCGTTATGCGATGACAGCGACAGATCTGATCGCATCCTTATCACAGGTCTTTCATTCATAGGGGTTTAAAGCGGCTGGTCCGCTTTGGTTGAATAAGTTTTGAGGGGGCTTTTCAAAATGGAAAGATGTTATCGAGCATCCGCGGATATCCGACTGGATGCCCTTGAGCATAACATGAAAGAGATTCGCAGTAAGATCGATCCTCAGACCGGTCTCATGTGCGTGATTAAAACCAATGCATACGGTCATGGTGCCGTGGTTCTTGCAAGAGAACTTCTGAAAATGGGTGCCAATGCATTTGCGGTTGCAACTGTCGAGGAAGGCATTGAGCTCAGAAAGAGCGGTATCACTGAGCCGATCCTGATCCTTGGATTTACTTCCAAGAACCAGTATGCCGATGTTGTTGCCTATGATATCATGCCGACGATCTTTTCTTACGCGATGGCAAAGGATCTGGATGCCGCTGCCAGAAAAGTAGGCAAAAAGGCTTCGATCCACATCAAGATCGATACCGGTATGAGCCGTATCGGTTTCAAAGTAGAAGAAAAGACGATCCGTGAGATCGTGATGATCAGTCATCTGAGAAACTCACTGAACATTCACGGTATCTTTACCCATTTCTCCTGTGCAGACTGCGATGATCCTGCATTTACACAGGAGCAGTATAGAAAGTTCCGCTATATTTGTGACAGCGTGGAAGCGGCAGGTGTGCATATCCCTGTCAAGCATTGTGCCAACAGCGCAGCGATCGCCAGATTTCCGGAGTTTCAGCAGGCAGGCATCAACATGGTTCGTGCCGGCATCATTCTCTACGGTCTCTATCCATCCGATGTGATCACACCGGATATGATCGATCTGAAGCCGGTCATGCAGCTCAAGAGCCATGTGGTCCACATCAAAAAACTGGAAGCCGGTACACCGATTGGTTACGGCGCTACTTATGTGACACCGGATACCAAAAAGATTGCTACGGTTTCCATCGGTTATGGCGATGGTTATCCAAGAGCCATGTCCAACAAGGGACGTGTTCTCATCGGTTCCCAGTACTTCCCAATCGTCGGAAGAGTCTGTATGGATCAGCTGATGGTTGACATCACAGATGAGAAGACAGAAATCCGAGTGGGTGATGAAGTTGTTCTGGTAGGTAAACAGGGCAGTCATCAGATTCCTGTAGAAGAAGTTGCCGATCAGAGCGCTTCTTTCAATTATGAATTTGTCTGCGATATCAACCGCAGAGTACCACGTGTCTACACACGCGGAGATGAAGTTGTTGAGATCGTGAATTATCTTGTTTAAGCGCAAAAAGCAGTCATCGACTGCTTTTT
>JAZUHQ010000011.1:0-5242 GCA_045641805.1 Lachnospiraceae bacterium | reverse complement strand
CACAAGCTCAATATCTGTGAATACATAATATCCTCTGTAATAAGCCCATCCAAGGCAGACACCAATCCACACGATACCGAAAACAACGCCACTTGTAATGCCCTTACCAATTTTTTTGGTAACATAAAACATCGGTGGCTTTTCCATATCCATAAGCCAGAAAACCAGAATAGCTGCAACCACGATCACCAGTAGACGAATACTTGACAGCGATTGATAAGCGGCTGAACCAACCTCACCCTTAAGTGGTACGAACTGCGGAACCAGGGTCCTTGCATACCATATTACAGCTAAAAACAAACAGATCTTGATGATCGTACCAATATACTTTTTCATAAATAACGCAATCCTTTTTCTCTCTTTTTTACTCATCAAAAATGGAGATACCGATAGATAGTATCCCCATTTATATTAGACTATTTTTTAAAAGAATTCAAGACTTCTGAAGAGATGTCCCAGGTCTCATCCGGAATAAACTGGATCTGTTTAGCCACAAAGTCTACGTATTTGACAATGATCTTGATACGGTCACCCAGTTTAAAGACTTTACCCGTATCCTCACCTCTTAAGCAGTAAGACTGCTCTTCAAATACATAGAAATCATCATAGAGGTCCTGAAGACGGATCAGGCCTTCACATGTATTCGGAAGCTCTACATAAATACCCCAGTTGGTTACACCGGAGACAACACCTTCATAGCGCTGTCCGATCCGCTTGGACATGTACTCACACTTCTTCATCTTTTCTACTTCTCTCTCGGCTTCGTCTGCACGTCGTTCGTTGGCACTAGTTGAGACAGCCACCTCAGGAAGGATCATGTGGTAATGAGACTGTCTTCTGTCATCGAGTTGTCCGCTCAGCTGTTCCTTAATGATACGATGGATCTGAAGATCCGGATAACGACGAATTGGAGAAGTGAAATGACAATAATAATTGACAGCCAGACCAAAATGGCCCAGGTTTTCTGTCGTATATTTCGCCTGCTTCATGGATCTGAGAACCAGTCTGGAGATCATTGTCTCTTCAGGTGTGCCCTCGATCTTTCCAAGGAGCTTTTGGAATTCTTTCGGATGAACCGTATCCTGTTTAAGGTTCATGTGATAACCATAGTTACGGATCAGCATCATGAGTCTGCGGATCTTTTCAAGATCAGGGCTCTCATGTGTTCGATAGAGGAATGGCAGTTCCTGCCAGAAGAAATCTTCTGCGATCGTCTCATTCGCCATCAGCATGAAATCCTCAATGATCTTTGTCGCCGGATTTCTGTCATATGGATGAATATCCACCGGAAAATCCTTCTCATCAACCAGGATCTTGCTCTCAGGGAAATCAAAGTCGATACCCCCTCGGTCATGACGCTTCTCTCGCAGGAGATCGGAAAGTTCTTTCATCAGGCGGAACATATCCACGGCATCTTCATAGGTTTCTGAAAGTGTCTGATCACCATCCAGGATCTTGCTGACCTGTGTGTAGGACATACGGTGATTGACATTGATCAGAGATTCTGCGATCTCATGGCCCACAATTGTACCCTTGCCATCAATTTCCATAAAACAGCTCAGGGCCAGTCTATCCACACCCTCATTCAAGGAACAAATGCCGTTGGAGAGCGCATGCGGAAGCATTGGAATCACTGTATTGACCAAATAGACACTGGTACCGCGTTTGAGGGCTTCTTTGTCAAGCGGAGAACCTTCTTTTACATAATGTGTCACATCCGCGATATGCACACCCAGCATGTAGTGATCTCCTTCTCTTGTCAAGGTGATGGCATCATCCAGATCTTTGGCATCTTCACCATCGATCGTGACAGTCATCACATCACGAATATCTTTTCTGTTTGCTTTCTCTTCTTCAAGCACATGATCCGGCACGGATTTCAGCTGCTCGATCACATCCTCAGGGAATGTATCCGGAATACCAAAGGCTTTGACGACGGTCAGAATGTCCGTTTTAGGATCATCTGCATGGCCCAGGATCTGAACCACTTCACCTTCAGGGCTTTTTCGGTCACTGCCATAGCTCGTCAGTCTGACCAGGACTTTATGGCCTGTGACTGCCTGCATACTCTTATTGTTTGGGATAAAGATATCGGTACCAAGTTTCTGATTATCCGGAACAACAAAACCAAAATTTTTACTTTTCTGGAAAGTGCCAACCACTTCCTCAAAGCCGCGCTCTACAATCTGAAGAACGACACCTTCTGCTCTTTTTGCAGAGAGACCGCCGCGTCCCGGAACAGATTCTCTGATAATCTGAATCTGTACCTTATCACCATGGAAGGCACCACCGGTCTTCTCAGGAGAGATAAAGACATCCTCTGTTCTTCCCTCGATCGTTACAAAGCCGAAGCCTTTCTGACTGCCGCAAAACTTACCCACAAACTTGTCGGAGTCCGCTTTCTTATAACGGCCATTGGATGCCAGTGCCAGATCACCTGCAGCGATCAACTGGTCTAAAAACTCTTTAAACATTTCCCGGTCTTTCTTGGAGACATTGAAAACCATCGCCAGCTCTTTAAATTTAAGCGGCTTATAGTTTTTATCTTCAATAAAGTCCATCACCATCTGCCTTCTTGCTTCAAAAATATGATCTGTCATTCGATCACCCCTTTTCTTTACAACAAACTTAATCTAAACCTGTCATTTCCATGAAATAAAAAACACCCCATGACGGAGTGTTTTTTACAGTTTGAATGTCCTTTTGGACAGTTCCAGATATTATGATAAGCCCCAGCCCATGTTTAAAACAAGTGCAAGTACAATGAAGACAACGATTGCGATCACTGTGGAACGCTCTCTGATTGCATCTTCGGAATGTTTCTTACCATATGTTGAAAAATAAGTCTCAGCGCTTCTGCCTGCGATACCGCCGGATAAATCTGCGCCGTCACCTTTGCTCTGGAAAATAAAGAATACGCATACCAGACAAACTACAATAAAAATGATGGATGCGACGATTCTGATTGTGCTCATGCTTACACCTCCTGTAAACTCCAATCCGAGATAGTATAACACAAGATTGAAGTTTAAGCAACACCTAATTATCGAATAATCAGTGTCTTACCTGTCATTTCAGCAGGCTGCTCCATGCCCATCAGATCAATGAGTGTAGGTACGATATCTGCAAGACATCCGCCCTCTCTCAGCTTATAAGATGGATCTGCATTCACAAGAATGAATGGTACAGGATTGGTTGTATGTGCTGTATGAGGCTTACCTGTCTCATAATCGATCATCTTCTCAGCGTTACCGTGGTCCGCACAGATAAAGAGGATACCATCTACATCCTTAACGGCCTGAACGGCATCACCGACAAGACTGTCTACTCTCTCTACAGCGGCAACAGCTGCAGGAATGACACCTGTATGACCAACCATATCAGGGTTGGCGAAGTTGATGACGATCACATCATACTTGTCAGACTTGATAGCTTCAACAAGGTCCATACCCACTTCCGGAGCGCTCATCTCAGGCTTAAGGTCATAAGTTGCAACATCCTTTGGAGAAGCAACAAGAAGACGTGCTTCGTCTACATTAGGCTCCTCGATACCACCATTGAAGAAGAAGGTAACGTGCGCATATTTCTCTGTCTCTGCAAGACGGAGCTGCTTCTTACCGTTTTTAGCAAGATATTCGCCGAATGTATTGGAGATCTCTTCCTTCTCAAAAGCAATAATCTTGTTAGGAATTGTCTCATCGTAGTTCTTGAAGCATACATATGTCAGGTTGAGGAAAGGTCTCTCAAAACCTGTGAACTGGTCATCACAGAAGGCGCGAGTGATCTCTCTTGCACGGTCAGGACGGAAATTGAAGAAGATAACGGAATCGCCATCTTTGACAAGTGAAAGGGCTTTGCCTTCCTCGTCTGTGATCACTGTTGGCAGAACGAATTCGTCTGTCACGCCATTCGCATAAGACGCTTCCATTGCTTTGATTGGGCATACAGCCTGAACGCCGATACCGGAAACAAGGGAATCGTACGCCTTCTGCACACGATCATAGTTATTGTCTCTGTCCATTGCATAGTAACGACCGGAGATGGAAGCTACCTTACCAACACCGATCTCAGCCATCTTATCCATAAGCTGCTGGATATAATCCTTACCGGATGCAGGTGGTGTGTCACGGCCATCAAGGAAAGCATGAACGTATACTTTCTCTACGCCCATCTTCTTAGCCATCTCTAAAAGGCCATAGACATGTGTGATGTGGCTGTGTACGCCGCCGTCAGATAAAAGACCCCATAAATGAAGGTCGGAATCATTCTTTTTGCAGTTTTCCATAGCTGCGATCAGAGCTTTGTTCTCAAAGAAATCGCCATCTTCGATTGCTTTTGTGATTCTTGTGAGATCCTGATAAATGATACGGCCGGCACCGATATTCATATGGCCAACCTCAGAGTTACCCATCTGACCATCAGGAAGACCAACAGCAAGACCGGATGCGTTACCCGGTACAAATGGACACTCAGCCATCAGTTTGTCCATGACAGGTGTTTTTGCCATTGCAATGGCATTGCCTTCAGGGTTGTCATTTAAGCCATAACCATCCAGCACCATTAATACAACTGGTTTTTTACTCATATTTGTAAATCTCCTATGACATACAAACTTCCTGCCGGTATGCGGCAGGAAGCTGTGATTGAATCTTTTTTATATAATCTTAGTAGTTAACGATCTTACCGAAGTCAGCCTTCAGGGAAGCACCACCTACAAGACCACCATCGATATCAGGCTTAGCAAAAAGTTCTGCAGCATTGCCTGCATTGACGGAACCGCCGTACTGAATACGAACGGAAGCAGCTGTTGCCTCATCATAGATCTCAGCGATACACTCACGGATAGCGCCGCAAACTTCCTGAGCCTGGTCAGATGTCGCTGTCTTACCTGTACCGATAGCCCAGATTGGCTCGTAAGCGATGACGATGTTAGCAACATCAGCAGCTGGAACGCCAACAAGGTCGGACTTGATCTGTGTACGGATGAAGACAAGAGTGATACCCATCTCACTCTGCTCAAGTGTCTCACCACAGCAAAGGATTGGTGTAAGACCAGCGGAGATTGCCTTCTTAACCTTCTTGTTTAATAAAGCATCGTCTTCCTTGAAATAGTCGCGTCTCTCGGAATGACCGATTACTACATACTTAACACCAGCATCTACAAGCATGTCTGCAGAAATCTCACCAGTGTAAGCACCGCTATCCTCGATGTAAAGGTTCTCAGCACCAACTTCTACGTTAG
>JAZUHQ010000010.1:0-4079 GCA_045641805.1 Lachnospiraceae bacterium | reverse complement strand
ATAGATAACAAGCTTTACAGGGTTGCAAACAATCTTGTATGTCAGCTATATGGATTAGACAACCTGCTTAATGTGATGCGGTTCCAAAATGAAGAGTATATGAGTTGTCAGAGATCTCTTTCTTCAAAGAACCTGCCGGATGAAGAGAAGGAAGAAATAAAGCAACGGATGGAAGAGATAGATAAAGATATTCTTGCTACGAAGAAGAATATCGCTCCAATTCCTCCTCAAAGCTTCGCCTACAGGGCAACTGTTGAGTCACCCTTTGCTTCTGACCTTCCATCAGATATCTTAGACACTCTTAAACAGGATGTCTTTAAGCACTACAACGGTTCAAAAAAAGAACAGTTCCAGGGAGAAAGGGTGCTCACTACCTATAAAAGGGGAATGCCAATACCTTTCCGTGTCATCAAGAAACGTAAGAGCATTATAGTTCTCTTTGATGACGACTATTTCCTTTTATGGTTCAATGGCATCCGGTTCAAGCTTAACTTTGGTCGTGATCGTAGCAATAATCGTGCGATTATCGACAACTGTATAAAGACTGATAAATACAAGTTGGCACGAGCTGCCAAGATTCAACAGGAAGGGAATAAGCTGTTTCTTCTGATCAGTGTAGATATCCCTGCTGTGCAGCATACCCCTATAAAAGGTAAGGTGATGGGTGTGGATCTCGGTATAGTGCATCCGGCTTACGCTGCTGTCAATGATGGTCCGGAAAGAAGACTCATCGGCAATGGTGAAGCCTTCCAGAAGCAGCGTGACACCTTTCGCCGTAGGTTCCGGGAACTCCAGCGTTCCCAACTGGCACAGAGCGGCCACGGCAGAAAACATAAGACTAAAGCCACGGAATCCCTCAGAGGGAAGGAGAAAGACTGGGTTCAGACAGAGAACCACCGTCTCAGCAGAGAGATCGTCAATCTCGCGATCCGCTGGAACGTTGAGACTATCCAGATGGAAGATCTGAAGGGCTTCGGAAGGACTCCAGACGGAGAGGTAGAGAAGGAACATAAGAGACTCCTTGGCCGATGGTCATACTTTGAGTTACAGCGAATGGTTGAATATAAGGCAAAACTTGCTGGTATAAAGCTGAGATTTGTGCAGCCGGCGTACACAAGCCAGACCTGCCATGTCTGTGGTCATCGAGGAGACAGATCAGAGCGAGACACATTCTTCTGTACTAATCCGGAATGTGAGTGCTACAACAAGCCTCAGGATGCCGACATGAATGCAGCTATAAATATTGCAAGATCAAAGAATATAACAAAATAAAAATGTCATTGGGGCAGTTGGATGCCCTTACTCTGAGGAGGATTTCCTCACTCGGAAAGTACCTTTCAACTTTCAAATATGGTATATCCAATGAAAGTACTTTACAAGAGGTGGATCAGACTATTACATCATGCTAGGTGGATGCCACCTCTATTTGAAAGGTACATCCAACACACTGACATGTTTGCCGTCTCGGCATTCTGGTGGATGCCACCTCTATTTGAATGGTACATCCAACGATTGAACCATCATAGAAGTCTGCGCTTGTGGTGAATGCCATCTTAAAAAAAATTAAGTATATGATCATAACAAAAGAATTATTGGAAGCCGAAATTGAGAGGCTGGAAAAGATGTCAAAGAAGGATATCGATGACTTCATCGGGCAGAAAGATGCAGACAGCTTATTACATAACGGTGATGTCCTTTCTGAAGATGCATGTAAGGTTCTCTTTTTCTCAGATCTGCCAATATCCATTAACGCGAAGAAAGCTCTGATAAAAAACCTCGCATCCTCTGCAGGAGGTGTTCTTCCTCCTTTGTCTGCGGAACTGCATTGCCCAAGATGCGGCAAGCTGCACCCTGCAATAAGAATAACCAAGACTGCCATTGTTCAGGGGTCACTGTCTCCATCGAGTTTCCTTGATAAAAAATTTGATTGGGATTTCATGCTAGAAGATGAATGCTTCGAAAGAAATCAAGACGGTCTTCTTTGTCAGAATTGCTTTGATAAAGTCAAAGAGGAAGTAGAAAAAGAGGCCTCCGAGATATTAAACAAGCCCGTCGAGGAACTGCTGAAACTCATCATTGAACAGGAACGGCTTCCAAGACATGAAAGAACTGCTTTAATAAATAAAATTCTCTATTGGGATTGGGCTAAAGTTGATGGAGAGAAAAGAGTTGTACACATAGGAACACGTTGCTCTTCTATTGATTGGACATGGGAAGACAGAGAATACAGAAAGAAAATAGAAGAGAGAGAACTTCTTAAACGGCAAAAAAAAGAGGAACGCCGTATAGCTCGTGAAGAGAAAATTCAAAAGGCTCACGAGGAATATGTAGCGAGACTAGACCAAATAGGACTGTCAAATAACATGTTGCCTTCAGCTCCAGAATCCGAATTCTTTATAATGAGCAGGGTGCTACGGGATATAAGTTTCCTTCGTGAGACTTGTTTGATTATTACGCCGGTCATGTTTGCAAACGAGAACCTGCGTAAGATCTTCACTGTGATAAAGGATTTTTCCGACAATGGGGTCCTTCATATGGGCTTATCTGATGAAGCAGCATTCTTCCTTATCAAGAAACTGATAGAAGAGCGATATGGTCACACAGAGATGATGAACCTCATGCTGCCTTTCGATCAGATGAGAAGACCTGAGCAAAGCACAAAAAGCGAGCGTGAAAGACATATCAATGAACTGTTAAAAAAGTACGTTGAGCGTAACTTGTACATTGTTGCACAAAGAATACAACAGACCGTTCACAGAGGGAACAACTCCCCTTTCATGCTGTTGCAGTACGCATCAGAGAAGCTAAAGGCATTAAGTGAAATCGCTGAAACAACAGAAGAACTGCGATCCGAATTTCCTGAATTCCCAGGATCCAGACTCATGCCGTTCGGCAAGTACAAAGGACGTGAGGTAATGGAGATCATGGAAAAAGATCCAGATTACATAGAGTGGATAATGACGAATTTAAGAAATCCATTTATCCTTACAGATGAAGAACAAAAATATTTCGAAATATTCCGTTCCAAGACTTAAAAAATATTGGGCATGAGACAGAAGACATCTTCAGAACTGCTGCTCGATGAACTCATCAGAACAGCTAAGAGTGCGAAAACCGCTAAGGATCACGAACGATTCCAGGTCCTTGCGGCTGAATATGAAACGCAGGCACACCAGGAATGGCTCGACTGGCAGCATCAACACCAGGCTGAAATGTTGCGTCTCAAAAATCGTAACTTGGATCAGATCGTTCCCATGTGTCAGCAAGAACAACAGACCATATGAATAAGATACAACAACTAGCAAGCATTGCCTTTCTGGAAGGCATGGCGGAGGAGATCAGAAACTTCGACATCAGCAGCTCTGATCCAGTAGAGTTCATCAAGCATCTGAAAGAGATGGCAAAGATCGTTTCCGAAGAGTCTTCAGGAAGTCACCTCTATGATGAGCCAGAGGAAACTTATGATGCATTAGAAGATGTCTGGATGGAAGGCAAAATGTCCCAAGAAGAAGCTATGAGGCAACTTAAATCAGTGCATGATAAGCTTCGAGAAGGAGGATGGACTGCTTTCTTGTTCGCTTCATTGGTAGAAAAATCGCCGGATGATTGCTTTAACCCTTTCCCTTTGGCTTGTGCCTACTCGATGGAAGAATGTGATCAGATATTCGATGCTTCCATGATGAACATGGCAGCACGCGAGGATCCTGCTCTAATGGACTTCATCAAAATGGTATGCCAAATATATAAAACGGATAAAAGGGAACAAAAAGCAATCCGACGTGCCAGAAAACAGCAGAGAAAAACTGCTTCTCAAAAGATAGAAGAAAAAAAGGGAGGGGAATAGTTTCTCTCCCTGTAATTTTTTAATTCAATTCATATTATGAACAAAAAGTTTTTAAGTGTCGCAGCCGTTGGACTAAGTCTGATGGCCGCTTCGTGCTTTACTTCCTGCTCCAAGGACGATGTGAACAGTCAGGATCCTGAGCAGATCGAGGAAAGCACCTTCAGCTTTATCGAGCCGTATCATGCGACGGCCTGTGATGAAGCGACAGTCGTTGACTACATGAAGAACGTCAAGG
>JAZUHQ010000009.1:0-2713 GCA_045641805.1 Lachnospiraceae bacterium | reverse complement strand
CCTCCGACTTAGTCTTTTGTGGAGAAGTATTTGCCGTTAAAAGAGGGTATCCACAAAGTTAGTTGTTTACAAGTGTCGAAATGCGTTGTATATTATATGATGGAGACTTTGCTTAGTGTATACAATTTCGTCTATAGTGAGCATTGGCTTCGGTAACTTGTAAAAATGTTGGACATATGATTGGAGGATAATTATGAAGATAATTATGCTTGGTGCCCCTGGTGCCGGAAAAGGTACACAGGCAAAAATGATTGCAGAAAAGTTTGGCATCCCACATATATCAACCGGAGATATCTTCAGAGCAAATATCAAGAACAACACAGAGCTTGGCCAGAAGGCAAAAGTCTTCATGGATCAGGGTTTACTTGTTCCTGATGAACTCGTATGTGATCTCGTTGTTGATAGAATTCAACAGGCGGACTGCGAGAGAGGCTTTATCCTGGATGGTTTCCCAAGAACTATTCCACAGGCAGAAGCATTAGATGCAGCCCTCAAAGCTATTGGACAGAAGATGGACTTCGCGATTGACATCGAAGTTCCAGATAACGATATTATTAAGAGAATGTCCGGTCGCCGTGCTTGTGTAGGTTGTGGTGCTACTTATCATGTGATCTTTAATCCTACCAAGACGGAAGGCATTTGTGACAAATGTGGCGAGGAGCTTATTCTCAGAGATGACGATAAGCCTGGTACAGTAAAGAAGCGTCTTGATGTTTATCATGCGCAGACACAGCCACTGATTGAGTACTACATGAGGGATGATATCCTTCATTGGATCAATGGTACAAATACTATGAGTCTTGTGTTCAGTAAGATCTGTAAGATTCTTCTCGGAGCGTAATGTATGGCAGTAAGTATTAAGTCTGAAAAGCAGATTGCTCTCATGCGCGAGTCAGGAAGACTCCTGGCAATCGTTCATGAAGAGCTGCAAAAAGCACTCAGACCGGGAATGTCCACACTGGATATCGACAGGTTGGGAGAAGAGATCATCCGTTCTTTCGGATGTGTGCCGAATTTCAAAAACTATAATGGTTATCCGGCATCGATCTGTACTTCCATCAACGATGAAGTGGTACATGGCATTCCATCAAAAAGCAGAATCATCAAAGAAGGAGACATTATCAGTTTCGACGCAGGCCTGATCTACAAGGGCTATCACTCCGATGCCGCAAGAACATGGGGTGTAGGTGAGATCTCACCGGAAGCACAGAGACTGATCGATGTGACGAGAGAAAGCTTTTTCAGAGGTATCGCAAATGCAAAGGAAGGGAATCACCTTCGTGATATTTCAGGTGCGATCCAGGATTACGTAGAAGGCAATGGTTATTCCATTGTGAGAGATCTTGTTGGACATGGAATTGGGACAAGTCTTCATGAAGATCCGGAAATTCCGAATTTCCGTACCAAAGGCAGAGGTCTTCGTCTTCAAGCCGGAATGACATTGGCGATCGAGCCAATGGTCAACGCGGGTAGGGCAGAAGTTGCCATGCTGGATGATGATTGGACAGTTGTGACAAGTGACGGCTCTTTAGCTGCTCACTACGAAAACACTATCCTGATCACAAAGGATGGTTGTGAGATCCTGACATTACTGAAATAGGTGCATGATGAAGAAACGAAACATGGACAGATTTCAGGTTGGACAGGTCGTCTCTTCCCTTCAGGGAAAGGACAAGGGTGGATACTATGTGGTCGTAAAGAAAGACATTAAGAGCCTCTATGTGGCTAACGGCACCAAATGGACCATAGAAGATCCAAAAAAGAAAAACCCGTTTCACCTTCAGGTGACCGGTACTTTTATACTGAATGATCAGACACTTAGTATAGAAGAAACACAATTCTGTAATGCAGAAATTGTTCAGACCTTAAATGCTTTTGAGAACAGATAAGAAGAATTTGGAGGATTTTTTCAATGTCAAAATCAGACGTTATTGAAGTTGAAGGTACAGTAATTGATAAACTGCCTAACGCTATGTTCAAAGTTGAGCTTGAGAACAAGCACGTTGTTCTTGCACATATCAGCGGCAAGCTCAGAATGAACTTCATCAAGATTTTACCTGGTGATAAGGTAACAATCGAACTTTCCCCATATGATTTAACTAAAGGAAGAATTATTTGGAGAGATAAGTAAAAAATGCTTGATTAGTAACATTTTTGGTGTTATACTATCATGCGGACGTTCTAAAATGGAATAGGGGTGCCATATGGTCGCCAATTCGGTAGAACGCATGACCATATTAATTCCCATTCTGTGAAAGGAGAGTATTAAAGTGAAGGTTAGATCATCTGTTAAACCTATTTGCGAAAAATGCAAGGTTATTAAGAGAAAAGGTTCCATCAGAATCATCTGTGAGAATCCAAAGCACAAACAGCGTCAGGGTTAATTCAAACCGGCTTGAGTGTATGATCTGGTTTATCCCAATATTCCTGGGATGAACGAAATTTTTGCGGCTGCAGCGTACGGACACACCAGGCTGGGTGGTCTTAAGCGCTATTACATAAAGCAGGCAGGGCCTGCGGACATCGACCGGTCCGTCAACCGTAGATGTTTTTGACAATTGAAAACATAACAGTAGTCAGATCTGTAAGCATTTCACCACACATCGCGTCAGAAAGAGGACCATGTGTGTTACAGTGCTGTCTGCGGTTATATAACTTACTTTTCGGAGGTATAATTACATGGCTCGTATCAGTGGTGTTGACTTACCAAGAG
>JAZUHQ010000008.1:0-2483 GCA_045641805.1 Lachnospiraceae bacterium | reverse complement strand
CATCAAGTTCGCAGGACTTGGCCGTTTCATTGATATGCCGGTCCGCACTTACTCCAGTGGTATGCATTCCAAGCTGGCTTTTGCCATCACAGCGATTCTGGAAGCGGATATCATGCTCATCGATGAAGTATTGAGTGTCGGCGATGAGAAATTTAAAAAGAAGAGTTATAAAAAGATGAAAGAGCTGATCAATGAGAGCAACCGTACCGTTGTCATTGTCTCTCATAACCTGAAGCAGCTGGAACGTCTCTGTACACGTGTCATGTGGATGCACGAAGGTGAGGTCGTCAAAGTCGGCGATCCTAAGGAAGTCCTTCAGGAGTACAGAGAGTTCATGGATAAAGACTAAGAAAGAGGGAACAAAGACGTGGCAAAGGGTTTACTGTCGGTGGTCATTCCGGCATACAACGAGGAAGGGCTGATCGATAGAGCGGCTGATACAATTGCATATCTGCTTGAAGAAGCCGGGATTCCTTATGAACTTCTCTTTGTCAACGATGGTTCCAAGGACGCAACCTGGCAGGAGATCTGCCAGGCATCGGAGAGTAATCCTCATGTCAGAGGTCTCTGCTTTTCCAGAAACTTTGGTAAGGAATCTGCCATGTTTGCCGGTCTTTCCGAAAGCCGAGGAGACTGCGTCTGTGTGATCGACTGTGATCTCCAGCATCCGCCGGAAAAGATTATCGAGATGTACCGCCTCTGGCAGGAGGGCTATCAGGTAATCGAGGGCGTCAAATCCGACCGCGGTCAGGAGAGTAAGCTCCATGCCATGGCAGCCGGCGCCTTTTATGGGCTGATCAGCAAGGCGGCCGGTTTTGATATGAACAAGGCCTCCGACTTTAAGCTTCTTGACAGAACGGCTGTCAATGTTCTTTTAAATATGCCTGAAAAGAATGCCTTTTTCAGAGCACTGAGTTCCTGGATCGGCTTTAAGACCACCAGTGTCTCCTTTGAAGTGCAGGAGAGAACAGAGGGCCAGTCCAAGTGGTCCGTATGGGCACTGACCAAGTATGCCCTCTCCAATATCAGTTCCTTCTCAACTGCACCTATGCAGATCGTCACCATCCTGGGTACGATCATGCTGATCATCTCGGTGGTTCTGGGCGGAACGGCACTGATTCAGAAGATCATGGGCACTGCCCTTGGCGGTTTCACCACCGTCATTATCATTCAGTTATTTACAGGCAGTATCATTATGATCAGCTTGGGTATTATCGGCTACTATATTGCCCGTATATATGAAGAAATCAAAGGAAGACCGCGCTATATCATCTCGATGGAGTGTGGTCAGAAGACAGAAGGAAAATAAACGTGAATACAATTATCGCAACTTATGATAAGGCGCATCAGGATCCCAAGGTGATGGCGGAAGCAGGACGTATTCTGAGAGAGGGCGGCCTTGTGGCATTCCCGACAGAAACTGTCTATGGACTGGGCGGCGACGGACTGAACCCAAAAGCGTCTGCCAAGATCTATGCGGCCAAAGGCCGTCCGTCGGACAATCCCCTGATCATCCATATCGCTGACATGGAAGCACTGAAAGTGCTGACTAAAAATATACCGGAAAAGGCTAGGCTCCTTGCGGATCGCTTCTGGCCGGGCCCACTGACCATGATCCTGCCAAAGGCAGATGCTGTGCCAAAGGAAACGACCGGTGGCCTGGAGACGGTGGCACTTCGAATGCCGGCGGATCCAACCGCCTACGAGCTGATCCGAAGCTCCGGCGTTTACATTGCAGCGCCGAGTGCCAACACATCCGGAAGACCAAGCCCGACATCCGCCTCCCACGTGATCGAAGATCTGAGTGGAAAGATCGACATGATCATCGATGGCGGTAAAGTCGATATCGGACTGGAATCCTCAATCGTCGATCTGACAGGTCCGGTGCCGACCATCTTAAGACCGGGCTATATCACCAAAGCCATGTTGGAAGAGGTGATCGGTCCTGTGGAAGTGGATCAGGCCATTCTGGCCGACCATGAGGATCCATCTCTCAGACCCAAAGCACCGGGTATGAAATATAAACACTATGCACCAAAGGGTGACCTGGTGGTAGTGGAAGGCCCCGGTCAGGCAGTGGCAGAGAAGATCAATGAACTGACCGCTCTCCACAAAGCGGAGGGCCTTAAAGTGGCTGTGATCGCATCGGAAGAAAACATGGATCTTTATGATGCGGACCTTAAACTCAACATTGGTTCCAAGACCCATGAGGAGACCATTGCAGCCAACCTGTTTGAAGTGCTCAGAAAAATGGATGATCTGGGCGCGGACAAGATTTATTCCGAGAGTTTTGCAGGTGCAGGCCTGGGCGCAGCCATCATGAACCGTCTGCTCAAAGCAGCCGGTCACCAGGTGATCCGCCTTTAGTGCACCGTGATTTAAAATAAAGATAGAATCAAATGATAAGTAGGAGGATATGGAAATGATCGCTTTAGGATGTGACCATGGTGGTTATGGATTAATGCAGGAAGTGAAGAAATATC
>JAZUHQ010000007.1:0-2696 GCA_045641805.1 Lachnospiraceae bacterium | reverse complement strand
AAACAGGCGAATTAGTCGATAGCGAAGTCTATATGGGTGAATTCCCTAAGATGACTGATTCCGGTACCTTCATCGTTAATGGTGCGGAAAGAGTTATCGTAAGTCAGCTGGTTCGTTCTCCTGGTATCTATTATGCTATTGATCATGACAAATATGGTCAAGAGCTTTATTCTTGTACCGTAATTCCAAATAGAGGTGCTTGGCTTGAGTATGAGACAGACTCCAACGATATATACTATGTACGTGTCGACAGAACACGTAAGGTTCCAGTAACAGTACTCATCAGAGCACTTGGTATCGGAACAAACCAGGAGATCATCGATCTCTTCGGTGAGGAGCCAAAACTCCTTGCTACATTTGCAAAGGATACAACAGACAGCTACCAGGCAGGTCTTCTCGAGTTATACCGTAAGATCCGTCCGGGTGAACCTCTTGCAGTAGAGAGTGCTGAGAGCCTGATCAGCGGCATGTTCTTCGATCCAAGAAGATACGACCTTGCAAAGGTTGGTCGTTATAAATTCAACAAGAAACTGGCTCTTAAGAACCGTGTTGCAGGTCAGACACTTGCTGAGGACGTTGTTGATGAGACAACAGGCGAGATCATCGCTGAAGCAGGTGCAATGATCACAGAGGCGCTGGCTCAGAAGATCCAGAACACAGCAACTGCTGCAATCTACATTGCAACAGAAGAGAAGGCTGTGAAAGTCCTTACAAACCAGATGGTTGAGCTTAGCGCATTCCTTCCTGATGTTGATTACAGTGAAGTGGGTGTGACAGAAGAGTATATCTACTATCCTGTTCTTAAGCAGATCCTTGATGAGAACGAGGATATGGAAGAGATCAAAGCGGCCATCAGAAAGAATATTGCTGACCTTATTCCTATGCATATCACAAAGGAAGATATCTTTGCTTCCATCAACTACAACATGCATATCGAGTATGGCATTGGTAACTCCGATGATATCGACCACTTAGGCAACAGACGTATCAGAGCCGTTGGTGAGCTCTTACAGAACCAGTACAGAATCGGTCTTTCAAGAATGGAGCGTGTTGTTCGTGAGAGAATGACAACTCAGGATCTTGAGGGTGTTTCTGCACAGTCCCTCATCAATATCAAGCCTGTAACAGCTGCTGTTAAAGAGTTCTTCGGCAGTTCCCAGTTATCTCAGTTCATGGATCAGAACAACCCTCTGTCCGAGCTGACACATAAGAGACGTTTATCCGCCCTTGGTCCTGGTGGTCTTTCCCGAGATAGAGCAGGTTTCGAGGTTCGAGACGTACACTATACACATTACGGCAGAATGTGTCCAATCGAGACACCTGAAGGTCCTAACATCGGTCTGATCAACTCCCTGGCTTCCTATGCGAAGATCAATGAGTATGGTTTCGTTGAGGCACCTTACCGTCTTGTAGATAAGAGCGATCCTACAAATCCACGTGTTACAGATGAAGTCAGATACATGACTGCTGATGAAGAGGATAAGTACAGAGTTGCTCAGGCGAATGAGCCACTTGATGAGAATGGTTATTTCGTGAACACAACAGTAGCCGGCCGTTTCCGTGAGGATACAACAACATTCCAGAAGAGCCAGGTTGATCTGATGGACGTATCCCCAAGAATGGTATTCTCTGTTGCGACATCCATGATCCCATTCCTTCAGAATGATGATGCGAACCGTGCCCTCATGGGTTCCAACATGCAGCGTCAGGCTGTACCTCTTATGCTTACAGATTCCCCTGTTGTTGGTACAGGTATGGAAGCAAAAGCAGCTGTAGACTCCGGTGTCTGCGTTGTTTGTAAGCGCGGCGGTGTTGTTGAGCGTTCCGCAGCAAACGAAGTGATCATCAAAGCAGATGATGGCACAAGAGATGTTTACAAGTTACAGAAGTTCTCCGGCAGTAACCAGGGTGCTTGCTACAACCAGCGTCCAATCGTCTTCAGAGGCGACCGCGTAGAAGCTGGTGATGTTCTTGCGGATGGTCCATCCACAAGCGGTGGTGAGCTTGCGCTTGGTAAGAACCCTCTCATCGGTTTCATGACATGGGAAGGTTACAACTTCGAGGATGCTGTTCTTCTGAGTGAAAGACTTGTTAAAGAAGACGTTTATACTTCTATTCATATTTCTGAGTATGAAGCAGAAGCTAGAGATACAAAGCTCGGACCAGAAGAGATCACTCGTGATGTTCCGGGTGTTGGTGATGATGCACTCAAGAATCTCGATGAGAGAGGTATCATCCGTGTAGGTGCTGAGGTTCGTCCTGGTGATATCCTTGTTGGTAAGGTTACACCAAAGGGTGAGACAGAGCTTACAGCTGAGGAAAGACTGCTCCGTGCGATCTTCGGTGAGAAGGCACGTGAGGTAAGAGATACATCTCTTAAGGTTCCTCATGGTGAATACGGTATCATCCTGGATGCTAAGGTATTCACAAGAGAAAATGGTGATGAGTTATCACCAGGCGTAAACCAGTGTGTACGCGTTTATATTGCACAGAAGAGAAAGATCTCCGTTGGTGATAAGATGGCCGGTCGTCATGGTAACAAGGGTGTCGTTTCACGTATCCTTCCGGTTGAAGATATGCCATTCCTTCCAAATGGTCGTCCTCTCGATATCGTGCTGAACCCACTGGGTGTACCTTCCCGAATGAATATCGGTCAGGTACTTGAGATCCATCTGGGTCTTGCTTCAAGAGCACTT
>JAZUHQ010000006.1:0-3741 GCA_045641805.1 Lachnospiraceae bacterium | reverse complement strand
GATTTCATCGACCGCATCCTTGATAGTCATTCCTTCTGTTATCTCAGAAAGACCAATCACCAGAGCGGTACAAGCGGTCGCCTTAGCCGCTTCCAGTTTCTCATCGAAGCCCCCACGACTTCCACTCTGTTTGGTGACCATTGTGATCTTTGCATTCGGATTGTCCGGGTGTTCTTTGGCCCATGTTTTTTGAATCAGTCGGATGGTTGCTGTATTCATATCGGTATCAAAAGGACCCTGCATACAGAAAGTATGAGCACCCGAAATACCAAGGGCATGACAGGATGAAAGCATCTCAGGATTTGGCAGAATACGGACAAACAGACGGGATGCATAATCAGGAAGTGTACAGAATTCGGCAAGATTTTTACTGCCTGTTGTCAGGAAAACAGGACCTGAAGTTTTCTTAAGTACTTCGATGGCTTCAGATACATCTGATACAAGGATCTGATCGGTCAGAGTATTGTCTGAACTCAGGTCTCTCTGGATACGTCTGTAAGGAAGTTTCATGGCGTCGCAGGCGGATTTGATATTGGCGGTTACATCCAGTGCGTATGGATGTGTGGCATCCAGACACAGATCAAAAGATGCCATAGACATCAGGGCGATCATCCCTTCTATATCCAGTCTCTGGGCGGAGACGGTCAGGTTTTCGCTTTCAGGCAGGAGATCTTTACCATAGTCAGTGGCAACACAGACATGGACTTTCACCGGTCTTTTGAGTAAATATTCAGTTAGCTGGCGGCCTTCACTTGTGCCTGCAAAGATCAGTAAATTCTTCACAACGTTCACTTCCTGTCAAAAATAATATATGTTAAACTTAGCACATGAACGCCTGAAATACAATCAGGAAGATATTGCTAAGGAAAGGATCTTTGTATGGAGAGAATCAAGCTGCCTAGAGTCATGATCGCAGCCCCTGCCAGCGGTACGGGTAAGACCATGATCACGTGCGGCCTTTTAAAGGCATTAAAAAAGAGAAGACAGACCATCGCTTTCAAATGCGGACCGGATTATATCGATCCGATGTTCCATAAGGCGGTGCTTGGTATTCCTTCCAGAAATCTGGATACTTTCTTTGCGGATACGCAGACAGTTCGTTTTCTGATGGCAAGAGCGGCAATCCATTCTCAGGCAGAAATCGCGGTCGTTGAAGGTGTGATGGGTTTTTATGATGGTGTAGCCGGCACCAGTACAATGGCCAGTAGTTATGATCTGGCCGTACAGACAGAGACGCCTGTCGTATTGGTGGTCAACTGTAAGGGAAGAAGCCTTTCTCTTCTTGCAGAAATTGAAGGATTTATGCATTTTGAAAAAGATGTACCAATCAAGGGGATTATCCTTAACCGCTTGTCAGAGATGATGTATCCGAGAATGAAGGCCATGATTGAAGAACGGCTATGCGTGAAAGTCCTCGGCTATGTGCCTGAGACAAAAGCCATCGATATGCCGGGACGTCACCTGGGTCTGATGATGCCGCAGGAACTTGGCGCTCTTGAAAATCAGTTGGATGCCTTTTCGGAAACACTGGAAGAGACGATCGATATGGATGCACTTATGGCTCTTGCTAATGAAGCACCGGAGCTGACTTTTGAGCAGCGGAAACCCAATCCGGCAGGTCCGATGATCCGCATCGGTCTGGCACAGGATGAAGCCTTCTGCTTTTATTATGAAGACAACCTGGATCTTCTTCGGGAACTTGGTGCAGAACTGATTCCTTTTTCACCAGTCCATGACAAAGTTTTGCCTGAAGGACTTCAGGGTATTTACATGGGTGGTGGCTATCCGGAACTGCATGCCAAAACACTCTCAGAAAATGTTTCCATGAGAGCCTCTCTGCGTCAGGCGATTGAAAAGGGGATGCCGGTCCTTGCCGAGTGCGGTGCTTTTATGTATCTGCATGACAGGATGGAAGATGATCAAGGTGTGAAACACGAGATGGTGGGTGCCATATCCGGAGAGGCTGAGAACAAAGGAAAACTGGTCCGCTTTGGTTATACCCATCTGACACTTAATGAAGATTGTCTGATCGGAAAGAAAGGGATGACACTTCCGGCCCATGAATTCCACTACTGGGATACCACTAGCCAAGGCAGTGTCTGCCATGCGCAGAAACCACTGATGAAACGTTCCTGGGACTGTATGGTCCGGAATGAAAAAGGAAACCTGCTGGCAGGTTTCCCTCATCTTTATTTTTATGGCAATGAGACAGCGGCTGAGAATTTCATAGAACGCTGTAGAAAATATAAGAATATGTAAAAGAAAAAATGCTGCGACTCTTCGCAGCATTTTCTTTTCTTATAATTTGTATCCTCTTGGTGTGACCATATGGCCATCAAGAATCTTGGAACTGCTGTTACCGATAAAGACGGTCGTAAACATATCTGCCTGATAATCGGCGAGCTCGGTAAGGGGCATGAGTTTGTAACTTTCTTCCTCTCTGCCAATCTGTCTGACGATACCGCAGATGGTATCCGGTGAGGCGTGTTTCATGATGATGTGACAGGCTTTATTGAGATAGTCTGCACGTTTCTTACTGGAAGGGTTATAGAGACAGATCACCATATCTGCCATAGCCGCCGCATCCAGTCTTGCGGCGATCGTCTCCCATGGAGTCATCAGATCACTCAAACTGATGACCGCAAAGTCATGCATGAGCGGGGCGCCAAGTACCGCACCGCCGCTGAGGGCAGCTGTCACGCCGCTGATGACCTCCAGTTCCACGTCCGGATAGGCCTCTCCGACTTCATACATGAGGCCGGCCATGCCGTAAACACCGGCATCACCGGAACAGATCATGGCTACAGTCTTGCCTTTCATCGCTTCCTCAAAAGCCATCACGCAACGCTCTTTTTCACGTCTCATAGGTGTGGAAAGCATTTCTTTGCCAGGGAAATGGTCTTTGACCAGGTCAATATAAACGGTATAGCCGGTGACCACATCGCAGCTTTCAATAATCCTGGCCGCCTGGATGGTCATCTGTTCATAACCGCCCGGTCCTATACCCACAACATAAATCTTATTCATAACGGATTCTCCTATGCACCAGTCCTGCTGCCAGTGTGACACCCGGTGCTTTTTCTTTTGGCGCTGACAGTTTCCATGTGGTCTCTTCATTCGAAGCTAAGACCATGGCCATCCGACAGGCTGCACGTTCACAGACATTATCCACACCCACCTGGGACCTCACAAACTCGGAGGAGTTGAAGTATCCCGGTACGGCAAGAAGAGCCTCGCTGTCGTAGGTTTCAAAAGGCAGATGCCATCTCCTGCACTCCTCAATCATCCCCGGCTCATTGGCCTTCACATCGATTGAAGCCATACCTGCTATCGCTTCCGGACACAGGCGGTGGGCTTCCACAAAACATTTCAGAAAAGCTTCGATCTCGCCTGCTGCTTTCCCTTTTTTACAGCCCATTCCCAGAGTGATCATGCCTTTCGGAATCAGGTGCAGGGCTTTTTCACCGGCTTCTTTAAATGGACTGATCACGATACGCGCCGCTTCCGGTGTCTTAGCATAGGAAAGGCCTTCCGGGAGCCTGCCTTCAGTCTGAAGCGTATCGGATACCCACACAGAAATGTTTTCTCCAGCCAGAAGGTCTACGGATATCATTTTGGCTTTCACCCGATCAGTGATGACCAGGTCATTGTCCTTTGCAAAGACATCGACCGCAAAGAGCCCCTGTACATCCGTCGCTGTGGTCAATACAGGCTGTCCGCCAATGGCTTCTGCGATCAGGA
>JAZUHQ010000005.1:0-4640 GCA_045641805.1 Lachnospiraceae bacterium | reverse complement strand
CTGTATCAAAGAGACGTGGTCTGTCTGCCAGAGGTGAACGAAGCGTCAGTGAATCGCCGCCTCGGCCATCCGCATGCATCACCGTATCAAAGACAGCCTCCGGATCTTTTGAGAGCACTACGGCTCCGGCACCGTCTCCGAAAAGGATACAGGTTCCACGGTCTTTCCAGTTCACGATCCTTGATAAGCCTTCAGCACCAATGATCAGCGCATGCTCGATCAGGCCTGCATGCATGTAGGTCTGAGCCGTATTGTAGGCGGTAATAAAACCGGTACAGGCGACATTCATATCCATGCAGAAAGCATTGACCGCGCCGATCGCCTCCTGGACATAGCAGGCTGTATTCGGAACGATCTTATCGGAGGACGTACTGGAAACAATGATCAGGTCGATCTTTTCAGGCTCGATCCCTGCACTGCCAAGGGCATCCTTTGCGGCTGTCACAGCCATATCGGAAGTGCTTTCGCACTTCATGACATGACGTCTTTCGATGCCGGTCCTCTCGACGATCCAGTTATTTTCAGTGTCCACATATCGGGTCAGGTCATCATTGGTGATGATACCTTCCGGGATACAGGATCCGACACCTTTTATCTTTCCAAACATTTGTGATACTCCTTTACTCATGTTTTTCGCGATTCGATGCCAGTATAAATAGTTTTATTTGCTAAGTAAATAGTTTCAAACGATGTCGTACACCGTCTGCAAATGTTGTCTATTTTCATACAAAAACAAAAAAAGTGTCCGATTACGGACACTTTTTATACACTGTGTATGATTTCTTATTTAATTTTTGTCGGGTTTAAGATACATCTTTTCTTTCGGCAGAAGAGAGGATGCGATGCTTGCCATCTGCTCCGGAGTCTCCTGTTTGCCATTTCTGATCCAGTTTCGGATAACGGCAATACAGCCAAAAACGATGTAATAGCGGTAATATTCATACTGCTTCACCTTATCTCCGGTGAACTTTTCACCCCAGCGGAGCATATAACCTTCGTGGATCGTGTTACCGATCAGCTCATAACCGGAGCCAAATCCGGTATCCACTTCCAGGATCCTGGATTTGGTCTCATCCGCACCGAAGTAACGGAAGAGGGTCAGGAAAAAGCCGTAGGCATCGCCGCCTTCGGTCTCCTCAATGACTTGCTGAACATCTTCAATGATGCTCTGGCGGAGGTTCTCAAGGACCTCCATCGGATCATTGTAATACTGGTAAAATGTGGATCTTGTGATATCCGCTTCCTTCGCGAGTTCGCTGACCGTGATCTTCTGAACCGGTTTCTTCATCATCAGTTTGAGAAGGGCTTCCTCGATCAGTCTGTGTGTCCTTCTGACACGTCTGTCTTCACTATATGTTTTCATCAGATAATCCCTACTGCAGTACCAACTGCAAGACCAAGGCCTACGCCAAATTTAACAGTTACTGCCGGCAGTGCGGATGCAACAACAGCACCTACTGCTGCACCAAAGCCGACACAGATCAATACTTCTTTCTGTTTTTCTGAAAGCAGTGCTTTCTCTTCTGCGATCTCGTTTCCGAATGCATCCAGTTCAACAGCTCTGCCCATGACTTCACTTGCATTTCCAAACATCTGAGTACCTCCATATCATTCACTTTGATTGCGGCTCACCTTCGGAGCAGCCTACCATTGATCGTCGTTTGTTTTGTAATGTCATTATAACTTACGTCTTTGACGCAAAAAATATTGAAATCATCGCATTAATCGTCTCTATTTCGCCTTAAAAGACGAATATCCTGAAGGATTATACTTCAGGATATCGTTTTTAAGAGAGAGGATTGTTATGTTTAATTGCAACGGATTTGCTTTTCTGTTCATGTTTATTATAACAAATCCACTCCATAATGCTATTAACAAGTCTGAAACAATTTGTAAACAAATTATAAAGTCTTTAAGACTTAACAATTTAGAATATAAACTATTTTCATCCGATCACTGCCTGAGTTTATCGTTTTCCAGTGCCCACTGCAGTAGCTTCCGGTTGCCGACATTCATGCTTCCGAAGGATTCCAGGGCACAGATCACTCGGTCACAAGACTTCATCACATGTATTGCGCGCTCGAGTGTATCCTCACTGATCGCTTCAAACGCTTTCTCAGTGATCAGGTTTGCTGCCAGTGCTTTAGCTACAGGATACTCCATGTCATTTTCATGGACAACACCTGCCGCAAATGGAATGCCGCTTTTCTGAAGCTGTCTGTAAAACGGAATACCACTGCCGCCACCGCCGATGACAAAGACCTTGGGATCTCCTTTGGGTCTTTCCATCTCAAGACTGCCATAGGTGCTGATAAAGCTGCCCTTATCCACACCGTAGAGCTTTTCAATATAATGCCTGCCATCTTCGGCCGTGTTGTCGGTGCCGAAGATCTCTTCAGGACTGCCAAAGCGATCAACCTTACCTTCTGCGATACAGAGGACATGGTCCGCACATTTCTGCGCCAGATCCAGCTCATGCAAGGACATGATCACGGCTATCTTCTGCTCTCTCACCAGCTTCTTGAGGATTGAAAGCAGGGCTAATTTATGGTGGATATCCAGATAGGATGTCGGTTCATCTAAGATTAGAACTTCAGGCTGCTGACAGATGGCGCGGGCCAGCATGACACGCTGCTTCTGTCCGTCACTGAGTGCATCAAAAGCCTGATCGCCAAGATCTCCGATCTCCACCATGGCCATGGCCTCAGCGACGATCCGGTGATCTTCCTGGTTTAAGATACCCAGTCTTCCCGTATAAGGGTAACGGCCGGTACTGACCACATCTTCTGCGGTCATGAGACTTCCCCTGAGCGGCGTTGTGCTCATCAGGGACATCTTGCGGGCGATATCCTCCGATCTGAGTTGAAACAGATCTTTTTCCTCCAATGTGACGGTACCCGAAATGGCAGAGAGCTGCCTTGTCAGGGTTTTGAGAACGGTCGATTTACCAGCGCCGTTAGGTCCGATCAGGACAAGGATCTGGCCGGGCTTTACGGAGAAGGTGACATCCGGAACCACCACATGGCGGTCATAACCGACAGAGAGGGACTGTGCATTCAGAATGATCTTTTCCATCACATGGTCCTCCTCTTCTGGTTGGTCATCATCATATAGATAACGATCGGTGCGCCAAAGACGGCGGTCACCGTGTTGATACTCAGTTCCGTCGGTGCAAACAGGGTTCTGGCCAAAAGATCGCAGAGCAGGCAGAAGGCACTGCCGCCAAGGAAACAGGCCGGTACCATATGGAGCGGCTGATTGGATTTCCAAAGACTCCTGCAAAGGTGAGGGACCGCAATACCCACAAAGGAGATCGGGCCTGCAAAAGCGGTCACACAGGCGGACAGGAGGCTGGATAAAAGGATCAGCTCCGCTCTGAAAAGACGGATATTGACGCCCATGCTGACCGCATAGACTTCACCCAGGCTGTAGGCACTCATCGGTTTGGATAATAAAAAGGCCAGAAGACACCCTAAAAAGACGACCACAGCCATCACACGCACGTTGTTCCAGCTGATACCGGAAAAACTGCCCATAGACCAGTTGTGGAGGTTCACAATGTTGGCATCATCCGCAAAGGTCACTGCGAAATCCGTCACGGCACTGCAGATATAGCCGATCATAATACCACAGATGATCAGCACAGACATTCTTTTTACCTTGCCGGAGATCAGCAGGATAAAGGCCATGGAGATCAAAGCGCCCACAAAGGCAGCCAGGATCATATGACCTGAATTGAGGACGAAGCCATACTGAAGGCTGGCGATCATGGCAAGGGCGACGACCAGTTTGGCACCGGACGAGATACCAAGAACGAACGGTCCGGCGATCGGATTGGCAAAAAATGTCTGCAGGAGAAAACCTGAAACGGAGAGAGCGCCTCCAAGCAAAGCCGCTCCCAGAAGTCTAGGAAGACGGATGTTCCAGATGATCTTTCCCAGTGTCCCTGTCACATCGTGACGGATCACCGCCTGAAGGCTGTCTGAGAGTGTGCCTGAAGCACTGCCTGTATTCAGATTGATAAAGATCAGAAGGATGTTGGCGATGATCAGAAGACTGTAGCCAAGCACCCACCTGTTTTTTGTCTGTGTCATAAATACTGTCCTTTTATCGAATCTATCTATTGAAGCGGATGCAGATAAGTCAGTGACTCCTCTGATCCGGTCATAATCTTACTTAAATCTTCGATCACATCCATGGTTCTGGATGTTTCCTGAAACATGTTTTGTCCGGTACACCAGACTTTCCCCTTACTGACGGCTTTAAAATCCGCAAGGATCTGGCTTTTGGCAAACAGATCATCCATCGTATAGAGTTCTGTATCCACCGTACTGTTGTAAATCAAAATATCGGCGTCCACAGCCCCTTCGTAGAAAACTTCCATCTGCATGTTCATGGTG
Organism: Lachnospiraceae bacterium; assembly: GCA_045641805.1. Taxonomy (GTDB): domain Bacteria; phylum Bacillota; class Clostridia; order Lachnospirales; family Lachnospiraceae; genus Coprococcus_A. Next base: position 240 of record JAZUHQ010000005.1, on the reverse strand, counting down.
GAGAGGGCATTCTCCTCCTCCGGCACATAATCGGCAAAACAGTAGCTGCCGCCGGCCATGAGGATCATCTTGGATATATAATCTCCCGGTTTTCGGACATTGACATAGCCATTGGAACTGATGTAGAAAAAGGCCACTTCCGGCTTTTCTTTCACTTCATCCACACGGCTTAAAACGTCTTCAAAACGTTTTTCATTGGCTTTCATAAAAGCTTTCGCCTGGTCCTCTAAGTCGGAGGCC
>JAZUHQ010000004.1:0-4497 GCA_045641805.1 Lachnospiraceae bacterium | reverse complement strand
AGGGATGGGATGCCTGTCTGACCAATCGTAAAACTGTCGATCATTTTTGCCTGATTTCCGGTCACAAGATATTCCATGGACTACCTCCTCTGATGTAAAAATCAGGCTGAAGTCCTTCAGCCTGATTAAAAATGCTTTACTGATTATTTGAATTTCTGAAGTCGTAAGACAGTGTCATCAGACTTTCATCAAGATGCACGTTCTTTACAGTCACTTTATCCGATACATGAAGATCGGTTGGCGCAAAGTTCCAGATAGCGCGGATACCCCACTCTTCCAGAGAACTAGCGATATTTCTTGCACTCTTCTTTGGAACAGTCAGTGTTGCAACCTGAACATTGTTGTTTTTGATAAACTGCTCAAGTTCATCAACCATACGGATCTCGATACCCTTTACTGCAAGACCTTCCAATCTTGGATTCGCATCGAAGATACCGATCACATTGAAACCGATTCTTCCAAAATCATAGTTTGCGAGTGCCTGTCCAAGATTACCGGCACCGATGATGATCATATTCTGAGTCTGATCCAGTCCGAGGATCTTACCGATCTCAGTAAAAAGATATTCAACATTATAACCATAACCCTGCTGACCAAAGCCACCGAAGTTATTCAGGTCCTGACGGATCTGAGATGCAGTCACTTTCATTCGGATACTCAGATCCTTGGATGAAATGCGGACAACACCATTCTCGAGAAGCTCTCCCAGATATCTATAATAACGTGGCAGTCGTCTGATAACGGCTGCTGAAATGCCTCTGTCTGACATAATTATTCTCACCTTCATATCAATCATTGTAAAAAGTTGCCCCATGACTGTGACAAGCATTTCACAAAACTTTTAAAAATATTATATATGATTGTGATTTTATTGTCAATTCTTATTACAATATTAATTCTCAGACACTATTTCACAACGATTCTGACACTATTTCCTTGTTGCATCATTGCTTTTTTCCAGTTATAATTCAATATGGCGAATTATGTAAATTGAGGAGGACAATGTTTCTATGATATTATCCTGTCATCAGATCAGTCTGGCTTTCGGTACGGAAGTCATTCTGGATGAGATATCTTTTCATATAGAAGAACACGAAAAAGCGGCGATCGTCGGTATCAACGGTGCCGGCAAATCCACCCTTCTGAAGATCATTATGGGTGAACTGTCCGCAGATTCAGGCTCTGTCATCATCAGCAAAGGTAAATCCATCGGCTATCTGGCCCAGCATCAGGATATCGATTCCGATGCGACAATTTACGATGAGATGATGAATGTCAAAGCGGATGTACTCAGAATCTATGATAAACTCCGTCAGATCGAGAAAGATATGAAGCACGCATCCGGCGACCAGCTGACCGAGATGTATGCACAGTATGAACGACTGAACCTGGCTTTTGAGCAAGCCAACGGTTATGCACTCCAGAGTGAAGTCGTCGGTGTGTTAAAAGGTTTAGGCTTTTCAGAGTCCGAGTTTGACAAAAAAGTATCTTCCCTTTCCGGAGGACAAAAGACACGTATCTCTCTCGGCCGTCTGCTTTTAACCAAACCTGACATCATCCTTCTGGATGAGCCGACCAACCATCTGGATATGAATTCCATTGCCTGGCTTGAAAACTTTCTGGCCAACTACAATGGTGCCGTGATCATCGTTGCCCATGACCGTTATTTCCTTGACCGTGTGGTTACAAAGGTTGTCGAGATTGAAAACCACAAGGGCCGTATGTACGAGGGCAACTACTCTGCTTTTGCTGAGAAAAAAGCCATGCTTCGTGAAGCAGCTTTAAAAGCCTGGGTCAATCAGCAGAGAGAGATCAAACATCAGGAAGAAGTCATTGCCAAGCTTAAATCCTTCAACCGCGAAAAATCCATCAAACGTGCTGAAAGCCGTGAAAAGATGCTGGATAAGATTGAAGTGCTTGATAAACCTCAGGAAGTCAATGCTTACATGCACCTGTCTCTGACCCCGAATGTTGTCAGCGGTAATGATGTCCTGCATATCGAAGATCTGTCCAAATCCTTCGGACCACACCGCTTATTTGACGGTCTTGAGATCGATATCAAGCGTGGGGAAAAGGTGGCGATCATCGGTGATAATGGAACCGGAAAGACAACCATTCTGAAGATCATCAATCAGGTCCTTCCACCAGACCGCGGCCTGATCCATTTCGGCAGCAACGTCCATATCGGATACTATGATCAGGAACATCATGTCCTGAACATGGAAAAAACCATCTTTGATGAGATTTCTGATACTTGGCCGAACATGACCCATACACGTATCCGAAACGTCCTGGCAGCCTTCCTTTTCACCGGTGATGATGTCTTCAAATACATCCGTGATCTGAGCGGTGGCGAGCGTGGCCGTGTTTCACTGGCTAAACTCATGCTCTCTGATGCCAATCTTCTCATCCTCGACGAGCCGACCAACCATCTGGATATCATGTCCAAGGAGATTCTGGAAAAAGCGATTGCCGCTTACAGTGGCACCGTTCTCTTTGTCTCCCATGACCGATACTTTATCAACCAGACAGCGACCCGTATCCTGGAGCTTTCCCCAAGAGGACTAGCTAACTATGATGGCAACTACGATTTCTATATCGAGAAGCGCCTTAACCCATCAGCGACCCTTTCATCCGGTAACAGCATCATCGAAGAATCCGTTGAAACGGTCACAGGCGATACAGCTTCCAAACAGGATTACAAAAAGCATAAGGAAGAACAGGCACGTAAACGTAAACGTGAAAACCAGCTGGCTAAGACGATGAAACGCATCGATGAAGTGGAGACACGTCTTTCCGAGCTGGATGAATTGCTGACACTCGAGGAAGTCTACACCAATGTAGGCAAACTCATGGAGATCAACAAAGAAAAGGAAACCCTCGAGGAAGAACAGCTTGAGCTGATGGAACTCTGGGAGGAACTGGAAAGCGAAGAATAGAACTTTTGAAATAGGGCTCGTTTTAAAGCCTGACAGATATAGAAAAAGGCATGGACCATGGTCCATCCCTTTTCTTATTTCAGTCTTCACAAGACTTTTTATTTTTCCATAGTGGATGGGTTTGCATATACAAACTTTCTTGCGCCATCAACGGTTACAAATGCGCCCTGCTTGAGGAGCTGTGTTGCCTGATGGGCACCAAGAATAACAGGAATATCAAGGCTCATACCAACGATTGCTGCATGAGAATCCATACCACCCTTCTCTACGATGAGGGCAGATGCTACACGAAGCTCTGTCATCATAGAGTTGTTTGTTTCATGGATAACGATGATATCACCATGTCTGAAGTTCTTATAAAGATCATTTTCTGTACGGCAAACGCAAAGGTTACCGGAAACAACCTTATTGTTGATACTCTCACCATTGACAAGTACGTGGCCGACAACAGAAACTCGGATCATGTTTGTTGTACCGGATACACCAAGAGGAACACCGGCTGTCAGACATACAACCTCACCAAGCTGAACAAGACCAGCTTCCTGAGCAGCTTCGATTGCACCATCAAAGAGGGCATCTGCTGTCTCTCTCTGACGAACAAGAAGTGGTGTTACACCCCAGGAAAGGTTCAGCTGACGCTGAGTCTTCTCGCTTAATGTACAAGCAATGATCGGAGAAATTGGACGGAACTTGGACAGCTGTCTTGCTGTGGAACCGGACATTGTCAGTGTGATAACTGCAGATGCGTTCACATCCATGGCTGTTGTACAGCAAGCATGGGAGATCGCATTTGTGATGTCTGGATTTTCCATAGAAGCTCTGTCTCTGAAACGCTTCGCATAGTCGATGGAAGCTTCAGCGCTCTCTGCGATACGAACCATTGTGGAAACAGCTTCGATTGGATACTGACCTGCAGCTGTCTCACCGGAAAGCATGATCGCACTTGTGCCATCATAGATCGCATTGGCAACGTCTGTTGTCTCAGCTCTTGTAGGTCTTGGGTTCTTCATCATGGAGTCAAGCATCTGAGTAGCTGTGATAACGACTTTACCTGTCTCATAAACTTTCTCGATGATCATCTTCTGAAGAATAGGAACATCCTCGAATGGGATCTCAACACCCATGTCACCACGGGCTACCATGATACCATCAGATACACGGATGATCTCATCGATGTTGTCAACGCCCTGCATGTTCTCGATCTTGGAGATAACCTTGATATCGGAACCGCCATGCTCCATCAGAACATCTTTGATATCGATAACGTCCTGAGCGGAACGAACGAAGGAAGCAGCGATAAAGTCATAATCATTTTCGCATGCAAATACAAGATCCTTATAGTCTTTCTCACTGATATATGGCATGGAAAGCTGACAGTCAGGTACGTTAACACCCTTGTTATTGGATACACGGCCGCCATTAACTGCACGGCAGATAATATCGCAGTCTGTCATCTGAACGATTTCAAGCTCGATCAGACCATCATCGATCAGGATCTTACCACCGACACGTACGTCGTTGATCAGATTCTTAAAAGTAATGGATACGATATCTTTTG
>JAZUHQ010000003.1:0-6420 GCA_045641805.1 Lachnospiraceae bacterium | reverse complement strand
GTTGATATCTCTTGCACCTGCATCGAGGGCACCTCTGAAGATACCTGGGAATGCAAGTACGTTATTGATCTGGTTAGGGAAATCGGAACGGCCTGTACCCATAACAGCAACGCCTGCCTCTTTGGCAACGTCGTACATGATTTCAGGAACAGGGTTGGCCATTGCGAATACGATTGGGTCTGGTGCCATTGTCTTGATCATTTCAGGTGTGAGGGCACCGCCTACGGATACGCCGATAAAGACATCAGCGCCGACAACAGCATCTTTGAGTGTACCTCTCATATCGCCAAGGTTTGTGATCTCACAGAGCATAGCCTTGTGGTCAACGATCGCTTCCGGTCTCTCTTTGTAGAGGATACCGAATTCATCGACTGCGATGATATCCTTAACACCTGCTGTGAGGAGCATCTTGATGATTGCTGTACCTGCGGAACCAGGTCCGTTTAAGACAACCTTGATCTCGTCGATCTTCTTGCCTGTCACTTTTAAAGCGTTGAGAAGAGAAGCGGTTACAACGATCGCTGTACCATGCTGGTCATCATGGAAAACAGGAATGTCAAGCTCTGCTTCAAGACGCTGCTCAACTTCGAAACATCTTGGGGAAGCGATATCCTCAAGGTTGATACCACCAAATACAGGTGCGATCTGCTTGACAGCCTTGATGATCTCTTCTGTGTCCTGTGTGTCCAGACAGATTGGGAAAGCATCGACATTACCAAACTCTTTGAAAAGGATAGCCTTGCCTTCCATAACAGGAATGGCAGCCTTTGCGCCGATGTTGCCAAGACCTAATACAGCAGAACCATCGGATACAACCGCTACAAGGTTCTTTTTCGCTGTGTATTTCCATACATTGTTCTCGTCTTCATGAATCTTGCGGCATGGCTCTGCAACACCTGGTGTGTATGCTGTGGAGAGATCATCTCTTGTCTCTACACGAACCTTGCTGACAATACCTACTTTACCGCTGTTTTTCTCATGTAACTCTAATGCAGCTTTATTAAAATCCATTTCTCTTTCCTCCTGAGAATATAATAGTGTTTTAATGTCTGTTTATGGCGGTCCATAATATTCCATTCTAAGTAAACCATAAATAGCCATGAAAAGCTATCCTTAAATCATATAAAACGCAGGGGATCTTGTGGTATGATAGTCTTGAACAAAACTGGGTGGTAAAAAATGAAGAGATTAGTTTATAAGATCGGGGAGGAATACAGGGACATGACCCTCAATGCCTATATGAGAGGTGTTCTGGGGATGAGCATGCATTTCGTCCGTTCCGTGAAATTCAAAGAAGAAGGCCTCTGCGTCAATGGGCAGAGGGTGACAACACGATATCGTCTGCAGCCTGGGGATGAACTGATCATCACCATGGAGGATGAGGCTAATGCCCAGGTAATCCCGACACCCGGCCAGGTGCCGATCGTCTTTGAGGACGAGGATCTGGTCCTGGTGGACAAACCGGCCGGAATGGTGGTTCATCCTTGTCATGGCCATTATACGGATACACTGGTCAATTTCCTGGCCTGGCATTATCAGGAGGAAGGCCGGCAAGTGCTTTTAAGGCCGGTGGGAAGATTGGATAAGGACACCAGCGGCCTGCTTTTTGTGGCCAAAAATAAATATGCTTCACGCTTTATGGAGAATGCCCGAAAGGAAGGCAGAATGCACCGCTACTACCGTGCGGTCGTGGAGGGGCATCCTGGAAAAGAAGGCGACCAGGGCCTGATCGATGCACCGATCGAAAAGGATGAAAGGGTCCTCAACCACTACTTTGTCGGCGACCAGGGGCGGCCTTCTCGGACCTACTATGAAGTGATCCGATGCTTTGAGAAGGAAGGGAAGCCCTACGCACTGGTTGGCTTGAAACTGGCGACCGGAAGAACCCATCAGATCCGCGTCCATATGGCCCATATCGGCCATCCTCTGGTGGGAGACCCCATCTATGGTCATGGGATAGCCGGGGAGACCAGAGCCATGCTGCACAGCTGCAGGATTGAGACAGTACTACCGGGAACAGATGAAAGGACCATTTTTCAAGCGGAGGACCCGGAGGATTTCAGACGCATAATGGGTACTTCTGATCTCTTGTAAATGGTTGAGCTTGGGAAAAGAACAAGGTATAATAGACACAGACAAAAAATACATTTCTTGATATAGATGAAAGGGGAACAATTATGGCAACACCTCACAACAAGGCTGAGAATGGACAGATCGCAAAAACCGTCTTAATGCCGGGTGATCCGCTCCGCGCGAAATGGATCGCAGAGACCTATCTTGAAGATGTCAAACTGGTCAGCGATGTCCGCAATGTTTACTGTTTTACAGGCAATTATAAAGGCAAAGAAGTATCTGTCATGGCTTCCGGTATGGGTATGCCATCGATCGGTATTTATTCCTATGAACTCTATGCTTTCTATGATGTTGAGGCCATCATCCGTATCGGTTCTGCCGGCGCTTATTCACCGGAGATTCACGTGATGGATGTCATTCTGGCAGACAGTGCATGGAGTGAATCCACCTATGGCAGCGCTCAGAGCGGCGTGGGTGGGGCATATAAGTATCCATCTGAAGCGCTCAATGCAAAGATCAAAACAGTAGCGGATGAGACAGGCAGAAAAGTGATCGCAGGTCCGATCCATTCCAGTGATGTTTTCTATCACGAGGAAGCGGCCAATACAGAGCTTCAGAAGAAAGTGGCAGAAGATGGCCTTCTCTGTGTGGAGATGGAGTCCTATGCCCTCTTCCACAACGCGGAGACACTTGGTAAGCAGGCCGCTTGTCTTTTGACGATTTCCGATTCCCTTGTGACCGGCGAGGCACTGGATGCGGATCACAGAGCGTTTGCATTTAAAGATATGGTAGAACTGGCACTGGAGGTTGCAATTCATGATTAAAGCGAGAATCGATGCCTTAAGAAGAGAAATGGCATCTAAAAATATAGATATTTATCTGATCGGATCCGAGGATTTCCACGGATCAGAATATGTGGGCGACCATTTCAAATGCAGAGCCTACATGTCCGGATTCACCGGATCTGCAGGCACACTGGTCGTGACAATGGAGGAAGCAGGTCTCTGGACAGATGGCCGTTACTTCATTCAGGCAGAGAAACAGCTTCAGGGTTCTGGTATTGACCTTTATAAGATGTTCAATGAAGGGGTACCTTCTGTCAGTGAGTGGATCTTAAGCCATGTGAAAGAAGGTCAGTGCCTGGGATTTGACGGCAGAACGATGGGTGCCCGTGAAGGCAAGATGTATGTGGAAGAACTGGCGAAACTTGGCGCGACTGTCTGCGGCAAGTATGATCTGGTGGATACGATCTGGGAAAACAGACCGGCACTCTCCAAAGAGCCAGCATGGCTTTTAGGCCTTCAGTATGCAGGTGAATCCAGAGAGGACCGTATCGCCAACGTGAGAAAGGCCATGGAAGAGAAGGCGGCCGATCTGTTTGTGCTGACTTCCCTGGATGATATCGCCTGGCTTTTAAATATCAGAGGCAATGATGTCTACGCCAATCCGGTTGTCCTGTCCTATGTGATTATGACAAAGGAGAGCCTGACACTCTATTGCGCTGAGGGTATTTTTGATGAGGCTGCAGCTGCTGAACTGGCAGCAGCAGGCATCAGCTTCAAACCTTACAATCAGATCTATACAGATCTTCCTGAGCTCACCAAGGGCAAGGCAGTCATGTATGACGGAGGCTGCACGAACTATGCGATTACAGAGCAGCTGGCAGCCGATGCCAAGGTGATCGATGAGACCAATCCAACCCTTCTTCCTAAGGCGATCAAGAACGCTGTGGAGTGTGAAAACATTCGCCAGGCCCATCTGAAGGACGGTATCGCGCTGACGAAGTTTATGTGCTGGTTCAAGAAAAATGTGGGCAAGGTAGCGATGACAGAGATCAGTGTGGCGGACAAGATGGAATCTTTCCGTAAAGAGCAGCCGGGTTATCTGGAGCCAAGCTTTGATCCGATCAGCGGTTATGATAAACATGCGGCAATCATCCACTATTCTGCGACACCTGAGACAGATATCCCTGTTGAAGGCAGAGGACTTTTGCTCATGGATACAGGTTCCCAGTTCCTGGAAGGTACAACGGATATCACACGTACCTTTGCCTGTGGTCCGCTGACAGAAGATGAGAAGAAGTTCTTTACACTGGTCCTTCGTTCCAACCTGAATCTTGGCGGTGTGAAGTTTAAGCATGGTGTTCGCGGCTACAATCTCGACTATGTGGCCAGAGAACCACTGTGGCAGCTGGGTCTGGATTACAACCATGGTACCGGTCATGGCGTGGGTTATCTCCTGAATGTCCATGAAGGTCCGAATGGATTCCGCTGGAACATCCGTCCTGACAGAAACGAAGGTGCGATCTTCGAAGAAGGTATGGTCACTTCCAATGAGCCGGGTTATTACTGGGAAGATCATCTGGGTATCCGTCACGAGAACATGATGATCTGCAGAAAGGGCGAAAAGACAGAGTACGGCCAGTTCATGTATTTTGAGACCGTCACACTGGTACCTTTCGATCTGGATGCCGTTGTACCTGAGATGATGACAGAGCGTGAGAAACAGCTCCTCAATGATTACCACAGAGAAATCTTTGAGAAGGTATCTCCATATCTGAATGAAGAAGAAAAAGCATGGCTTGTGACAGCAACCAGACCAATCTGATCGCGTTATACGAGAGAGTGAAGAGATGAACAGAATCTATTTAAACAACAACTGGTTATTTACAAAGAATTATACAGAGGATCTGCTTCTTAAAGAGGCAGATCTCTCCATGATGGAAGCGGTGCGCATCCCGCATACCGTATGCGAAACACCATTCAACTATTTTGATGAGTCCTGCTATCAGATGGTCAGCGGTTACAGACGTGTGATCGAGATCGAGGACAGCTGGAGAGAGGGACATCTGCTCCTGACATTTGAAGGTGCCGCTCATGAGGCAACTGTCTATATCAATGGTCAGAAAGCAGTCAAACACTACAGTGGCTATACCGCTTTTACAGTGGACATGGTGCCATTCCTTGTGGAAGGCAGAGAGCAGGTTGTTGTTGTCCGTCTGGACAGCAATGAGACCGTGAACCAGCCGCCTTTCGGCTATGTCATCGACTACATGACTTATGGCGGTATTTACAGAGATGTGTATCTGGAAGTCAAGGGACAGTACTATATCGAAGATGTCTATGCCGTGACACCGGATGTTCTCCGCGATGATAAGCCATTAAAGGCAGATGTGACCATCAATGAAGTGGCTGAAGGCATGACGATCGAAGCAGAGCTTGACCTCTGGTCCGAGACGGAGAACGAAGAGGAGGAAGGCACCCATTGGGCCTTCGATCCTGAAGCGATCCGCTTTAAAACTTCCTGCCTGACCTACATGGTTGAAGGTGCCATGAACTGGGATCTGGATATGCCATTCCTCTACATGCTCACTGTTAAACTGAAACTGGGTGATGAAGTCGTTGATACCAAACAGGTCCGTTTCGGTTTCAGGGAAGCTGTTTTTGAAGAGGATGGTTTTTATCTGAATGGTGAGAAGATCAAGATCCGTGGCCTTAACAGACATCAGAGCTGGCCATATGTGGGCTATGCGATGCCAAAGTCTCCACAGCAGATGGATGCGGATATCCTGAAATATGAACTGGGCTGCAACCTGGTCCGTACTTCCCACTATCCACAGTCCCAGTACTTTATCGATCGCTGTGATGAGATCGGTCTCCTCGTCTTTACCGAGATTCCGGGTTGGCAGCATATCGGTGATACCAGATGGAAAAAGATCGCTGTCAGAAATGTCCGTGAGATGATTCTGCAGTACAGAAATCATCCATCCATTATTCTCTGGGGTGTCCGTATCAACGAATCCCTGGACTGCGATGCCTTCTATTATAAGACCAATCAGCTGGCACATGAGCTGGATCTCTACAGACAGACCGGTGGTGTCCGCTATCTGAAACACAGCCATCTTTACGAAGATGTCTATACCTTCAATGATTTCAGCCACCACGGCTACAACTATGGCTGTACACCCAAAGACCAGGTGACAACGGATATGTCCAAGGGCTACATGATCACTGAGTACAATGGTCATATGTTCCCAACCAAGACATCCGATGATGAGCCTCACAGACTGGAGCATGCCCTTCGTCATGCCAATGTCCTTGCAGGTGTGGCAGAGAATGAAGACATCGCCGGCTCTATTGGCTGGTGTATGTTTGACTACAATACCCATAAGGATTTCGGCAGTGGTGACCGTATCTGTTATCATGGCGTGCTGGATATGTTCCGTAATGCCAAGATGGCAGCAGCGGTCTACAAGAGCCAGCAGGATCAGGATCCTGTCTGCGTGGTTTCCCATGCCATGAATATCGGTGATCATCCGGCAGGCCTGATGGGCGATATTTATGTCTT
>JAZUHQ010000002.1:0-2289 GCA_045641805.1 Lachnospiraceae bacterium | reverse complement strand
GACTTCCACCAGCTTGACTCTGACTGTCTCGGAAGATGTCTTTTTACCACCATGCTGCCAGCCATCGTAACGGCCGCCATCATACTCTATGACTAAACGAATGTTTCTATCCATATCATACCTCTGATATTCTAAAAGTTTTCTTTATCATAAGAAGATTCCGCTTTCCTGTCAAGAAAAAAAGACGTCGGATAAAGTTTCCGACGTCTTTGATTTTTTTACTTTTCAAGCAGTGCACGGCATTTCACGAGATGTGGATGCGCTTCGCTGCCGATATTGACCAGCTCAGGATTGTTCTTCAGACAGTGATCTGTTCTGTACTGACATCTTCTGTAGAAAGGACAGCCGCCGGTAATGCCCTTCGCTTCCTTGGAGGAAGCCATGAGCTCATTGACGGATACGTTGGACTCTGTCTTCTTCTTTTCATCTGTCAGGATACTGTCAAACAGCATACGTGTGTATGGGTGGTATGGGTTGTTGTAGAGTTCCTCACAATCCGCCATCTCCATGATCTCACCGAGATACATAACAATGATTCGGTTACACATATGACGCACGACATTCAGGTCATGGGAAATGAAGATGAATGTCAGGTTTCGATCTTCATGCAGCTTTAAGAGCAGCTTTAAGATCTGGGACTGAACAGTGACATCCAGAGCGGAAACCGGTTCATCTGCCAGGATGAATTTCTCACCACGCATCAGGGAAAGGCCGATACTGATACGCTGGCGCTGACCACCGGAGAGCTCTCTCGCATAGCGGTTGGCATAGGATGGATCCAGACCGATGTCTGTGAGCATCTCATCCACCAGCTGTTTTCTCTTGGCCTTATCCTTCATACCGGAGAGTTTTAATGGCTCTTCCATGATCCAGCCGATCTTCTTGGCCGGATTGAGGGATGAGAATGGGTCCTGGAAGACCATCTGAGGACGCTGCCCATGCATCTCAAGTTTACCTGTATACTCCTTATTTAAACCGACAATGGTTTTGGCCAGTGTGGATTTACCACAACCGGACTCACCAACGACACCAAGGATCTCGCCTTCGTAAACGTCGAAGGACATATCTCTGATGACATGTTTCAGTTCTTTTTTATCAGAAATAATCTTCTTGCTCTCCTTATAGAAAACATTCAGATTTTCCACGTGAAGCATCTTTTCAGGATGAACCTTGATATCTCTGTCCGCAGGCATGGAAGCCACCAGTTTTCTGGTGTAATCATGCTGTGGATGAAGAAGGACATCCTTGACGTCACCGGCTTCAACGATGACACCCTTGTACATAACCACGACCTTCTGACAGATTTCCTTGATGACGTTCAGGTCATGGGAAATAAACAGAATGGAGCTTTCCGTGTCATTGTGGACCTTGCGGAGCAGGTTCAGGATCTGGGCCTGAACCGTTACGTCCAGGGCTGTGGTTGGCTCATCGGCGATGATCAGCTTTGGATTGTTGATAATGGCCATAGCGATCATGACACGCTGTCTCATACCACCGGAGAGCTGATGCGGATACTTCTCCATCAGTTCCTTTGGTCCGAGCAGACCCACGCTGTCCATGGCAGCAATGACACGCTCATCGGTCTCTTCCTGGGACAGTTTGGTGTGGAGCTTTAAGCCCTCACCGATCTGGGCACCGATCTTCATAACCGGGTTCAGGGAAGTCATTGGCTCCTGAAAGACCATGGACATATCTTTGCCCTGAATCTTTCTGCGGTCTGCAAGAGACATGCCGACCAGTTCTTTACCATCAAACATAATGGAACCTTCCGGAATCTGAGCATTCTCAGGAAGCAGTCCCATGATGGCAAGAGAAGTCATGGATTTACCGGAACCGGATTCACCAACGATACCAACGATCTCGCCTTTATTCACGGTCAGGTTGATATGATCAACGACGGTCTGAAGGCCGTTTTTCATAGGAAAGGCAATGGTCAGATTCTGGATCTTTAATAATTCTTTTTCCATAGCGCCCTCCTTAACTGTTCTCGCTTCTCAGGCCTTCAGCGATCAGGCTGAAACCGAGGATGATGAACACGATGACCACACCCGGGCATAAGGCATACCAAGGTGCATTGAAGATATAAGCCTGTGCTTCGGAAAGCATACGGCCAAGGCTTGGCTCCGGTGGCATTACACCCAGGCCAAGGTAACTCATGCTGGCTTCCGCAAGGACCGCATTGTTAAAACCGATCGCTGCAGCTGTCAGAAGAGAAACGGCTGTATTAGGCAGGATATGTACAAATATAATTCTCAGGTTGCCGGCACCCATAACAAGGGCGCTCTTGAC
>JAZUHQ010000001.1:0-5391 GCA_045641805.1 Lachnospiraceae bacterium | reverse complement strand
TCGAGGAAGAAGCAGAAGCCATTGAGATGGATGGTGAGGCTTTATTCAACTTCGCAAGAATGTATGAGGATCAGGGGGATATGAACCTGGCGATCCGCTACTATACAGAAGCTGCTGAGAAAGACTATGCACCTGCACAGTTTAGTCTTGGTATGATGTATGAAAAAGGGGAAAATGTTCCTGAGGATAAAGCAGCTGCGATCAGTTGGTACCAGAAGGCGGCTGAACAGGGCTATATGGCTGCACAGTTCAATCTGGGCTATATGTACTATTATGGTGAAGGTACAGCAGTCAATCAGTCTGAAGGCCTTAAATGGATCGCTAAGGCGGCTGAGCAGGGGGATGATGCAGCCAAGGAATTTATGGCAGCAACACAGAAGGTTCAGACGATCAACAATGCCAAGGCGATGAGCGAGGCGAACAAAAAGAAATATATCCAGAAACTGATGAATATGAAAGAGATTTACATGATCTATTCCGGATGTACCAATTCACCTCAGATCGGTTTTAATCCACAGACACAGGCGCATCAGGTCTTTGTTTTTGCTGATCTGGACTCTGCAAAAGAGGTCTGTGATCTTCTCAAGAAGGAAAAACGTCCGGCCATCCCTGTAAAGATCGAAAAGAAGGATATGGTCAAAGCCCTTGGTGAGCTCTATCTTTACGGCGTCAACACGGTTGTTGTACAGATCGATGACAAGGCGATGCCAATCCTCTTATATGATATCGTGAGAAGAAAAGACTTCTCCAAAATGCCGGTTGAGCAGAGACCGATCGAAAATCCGCTTCTTCAGCGTGCCATGATCTACTACATGCAGGAAGTAGGTGCGCAGAACGGTGAAGATAAGAAATCTGAGAAGTACCAGAATCTCGACAAACGTATGGTAGGCGAGATGATCCCTGCAAAATTCCTGATCGCTTTCAGAGAAGCCGGTGAAAAGACTGAGAAGGGTACACCGATGCAGGTGGTGATCATCAAGAACAATCAGACAGGTGCCGCACTCATTCCTGTCTTTACAGACATTCATGAATTCTCCAAATTTGCACGCAACAACAAGTACAAGGTTATGGTGACAGATTTTGAGAAGATGGCGAATGTCACAAATCTTCCTCCTGAAGTGAAGCATTTCGTCATCAACCCAATCGGTTGTAATGTGCCGATCACTTTTGACTGGGTAAGAATGATCTCAGATGCCAGAAAGAAAGCTGCAGCTGCCAAAAAGACAGCGGAATCTGTGATCGCAAACAATGAGGAAAAAACAGAAGAATCATAGAACTTAAGGAGATGGATCGCTGATCCATCTCTTTCCTGAATATAGATGGAGGAAATGGATATGAAGATCGTCGTATTGGATGGATATACAGAGAATCCGGGAGATCTTTCCTGGGAGAGTCTTGAAGCACTGGGAGAAGTCATCGTCTATGACAGAACCTCTTATGTGGATGCTCCGATCATTGCAGAGCGACTCGGCGATGCCGATGTGGCTATCGTCAATAAAACACCGATCACAAAGGCAACAATCGACGCCTGCAGCAATCTGAAAGCAGTCGCTGTACTGGCGACAGGCTATAATGTCGTTGACTATGTCTACTGTAAAGAAAAGGGGATTCCTGTCATGAATGTACCAACCTATGGTACTCAGATCGTTGCTCAGTTTGCCGTCGGTTTACTGCTCGAGATCTGTTCCCATTTTGCCCACCATGACGCCGCTGTCAAGAAGGGGGACTGGGAGAACAACGTGGACTGGTGTTTCTGGAATTATCCACTGATCGAGCTTTACGGCAAAACAGCCGGTATAATCGGTCTTGGACGTATTGGACAGACCACAGCCGGTATCTTAAAGGCGATGGGCATGAAAGTCCTTGCTTATGACCAGTATGAGAGTGAGAGTGGCCGTAAGGTTGCAGACTATGTCACACTGGAGGAGCTTTTTGCACAGTCCGATGTCATCTTCCTTCACTGCCCATTATTCCCTTCCACAGAAGGTATCATAAACAAGCAAAATATCGCCAAGATGAAAGATGGTGTCATCCTGATCAACAACAGCCGTGGTGGTCTTGTTGTGGAGCAGGATCTTGCAGATGCGCTCAACAACGGCAAGGTTTATGCGGCAGGCCTGGATGTGGTCTCCACCGAGCCGATCAAGGGCGATAATCCACTTCTGACAGCGAAAAATACGATCATTACGCCTCATATCTCATGGGCTGCCAAAGAGTCCAGAAAACGTATTATGGACATCACAGCAGGCAATATCCAGGCTTTCATGGAAGGCCATCCTGTGAATGTAGTCAATCCATAGAATTGTTGCAGACAGCCTTTATAAAGGATGAAAAGGCTGTCTGTTATGTTTTGTTGACGACAGAGAAAGGCTTATGATAGAATACAGTTTAGCTGTAAAAGGAAAGCCTGCCCAAGGTGCAGGTTTTCGTGAGAATATATAGATAAGGAATTAAGCATGAGAAAATTAGCTTTATCTGATGATATCTTATTAAAAGTAGAAAAACCTGCTCGTTATCTCGGTAATGAGATCAATGCAGTTTATAAAGATGCCAATAAGGTGGATGTCCGTTTTGCCATGTGCTTTCCGGATGTTTATGAGATTGGCATGTCTCATCTGGGTATTCAGATTCTCTATGATATGCTGAATGCCAGAGAGGATATCTGGTGTGAACGTGTCTATTCCCCATGGATGGACCTGGATAAGGTCATGCATGAGAAGAATATTCCTCTCTTTGCGCTGGAATCCCAGGATCCTATTAAAGCGTTTGACTTCCTTGGTATTACCCTTCAGTATGAGATGTGTTACACCAATATCCTTCAGATCCTGGATCTGTCCCACATCCCATTCAGTGCAGGGGACAGAACAGAGGAGGATCCGATCGTGATCGGCGGTGGCCCATGTGCCTACAATCCGGAACCGATCGCAGATTTCTTTGATATTTTCTATATCGGTGAAGGTGAAACCGTTTACTATCAGCTCATGGATGCCTACAAGGAAAACAGAGCCAATGGCGGTTCCAGAAGAGACTTCCTCAAGATGGCCTGCCGGATTCCGGGTCTCTATGTACCGATGTTTTATGATGTCAAGTATAACGAGGACAATACAATCGCTGAATTTGCCCCAAATGAGCCTGCTGCACCACTCAGCATTGAGAAACAGGTTGTTGCAGATATGAACCATGTGCGCTATCCTGAGAAGCCTCTGGTACCATTTATCAAGGTGACACAGGATCGTATGGTGCTTGAGATCCAGCGAGGCTGTATCCGTGGCTGTCGTTTCTGTCAGGCGGGTATGGTTTATCGTCCGAACCGCGAAAAAGATGTGGATTATTTAAAATACTATGCAGAAAAGATGATCGCTTCCACCGGTCATGAAGAGATTTCCTTAAGTTCCTTAAGCTCCAGCGACTACCATGATCTGGAGAATCTCATGAACTATCTGCTGGAATCCTGTAAGGAGAAGAAGGTCAATATTTCCCTTCCTTCCCTTCGTATTGATGCTTTCTCTCTCGATATCATGTCCAAAGTACAGGATATCAAGAAGTCTTCCCTGACATTCGCGCCTGAGGCCGGTACCCAGCGTATGCGTAATGTGATCAACAAAGGTCTGACGGAAGAACAGATCCTTGGAGGCGCGATGGAAGCTTTTAAGGGTGGCTGGAACCGTGTAAAGTTATATTTTATGCTGGGTCTTCCTACAGAGACATGGGATGATATCGAAGGTATTGCCAAACTGGCCAATGAGATCGCTGCAGAATTCTATACCATTCCAAAGGGTGAACGTCCGGGTAACGGCCGTGTGGATGTTGTGTCCTCTACATCCTTCTTTATTCCAAAGCCATTCACACCATTCCAGTGGGTGAGACAGTGCACGGATGAAGAGTTCAGAGAGAAACAGCGTTTCTTAAATGGCAAGTTTAAGGATCAGATCAACCATAAGAGTCTTCGTTACAACTGGCATGAGTTTGAACTTTCCAAACTGGAAGGTATCTTCGCCCGTGGTGACAGAAGGCTGAGCCATGTCCTTGTCAAAGCCTACGAGAACGGTTGTGTCTTCGATTCCTGGTCTGAATTCTTTAATTACCAGGGATGGCTGGATGCTTTTGAGGCATGCGGTATTGATTATACATTCTATGTACATAGAGAACGCCCTGTGACAGAGATCCTTCCTTGGGATTTCATCGATGCAGGCGTTTCCAAGAAGTTCCTGATCCGTGAGTATGAGCGCGCCCTTGAAGGTGTGGTCACACCTAACTGTAAGATGGCATGCTCCGGCTGCGGTTGTAAGGTTTATGGAGGAGGTATCTGCTATGAAGCTTAGAATCCGTTTTGGTAAAAAGGGTGTTGTGAAGTTTATTGGCCATCTGGATATCATGCGTTACTTCCAGAAGGCTTTCAGACGTGCAGGTATCGACGTTAAGTATTCTCAGGGTTTCCACCCTCATCAGAACCTTTCCTTTGCCTCTCCTTTAGGTCTTGGACTTGAAAGCACCGGTGAATATCTGGATGCGGAGATGAACAGTGTCTATGACCTGAAACAGATGCAGGATGACCTCAATGCTCAGATGGCCGAAGGTATCGAGATCTTTGGCATCACACTGCTTGAGGATAATGCCAAAAATGCTATGTCCATCATTGCAGGTGCAGACTATCTGATCCATTTCAGAGAAGGCATGGTTCCTTGTGATCAGGAGACACTCAAAGCGATGGTTGAGACATTTGTCGCAAAGAAAGAGATCAACGTTCTCAAGAAGACAAAGAAAAGTGAAAAGATCATGGATATCCGTCCTTTGATCTACGATATGCATATGAATGAAGATGGCAGTATCTTTATGAAGGTCAGCGCAGGTAGTGTCAACAACTTAAAGCCTGAACTGGTCCTTTCTACCATGTATATCCAAAATGACCTGGAAGTCAATGAGTACGCATGGCTGATCACACGTGTGGATATGTATGCGCAGGATCCAAAGGTGACTGATCGCGTGGCATTGATCTCTCTAGGGGATTTCACTTATTAGAAAAATAGAGAACTGTAAAAAATGGCCTGAGAATCAGGCCATTTTTTTATGTTTGGATCCACTTTGGCGGCATTGCAAGTTGGCCCGTTTTTGCTTATAATAGAGCTATTGTAAAAGAGGTGAAAAGATCGTGAACAGACAGATCATTGTAACAAACTATAAAAACAAGAGAATGACACTTCTATATGAGGAAGATTGTATGCAGACAATCTCTGTAGATTCTATACAATCTACCTTTTCTGTCGGTGATATCTATATAGGTAAAGTCAAAAATATCGTTCCTAACATCAATGCGGCTTTTGTCGAGATTGGTACACGTGTCATGGTGCATTACCAGATCCAGCAACTATCCAAACATCTTTTCCTTAATAT